>CAZSJB010000064.1:0-9758 GCA_964606625.1 uncultured Tepidisphaeraceae bacterium
CGATCGCGAAACTGATGTGCGACATCCTTCACCAAGCCGGTGTGCCACATGACGTACTACAGTTTGTCCCCGGGCGCGGTGAGGATGTCGGTGCGGCGCTGGTGCGTGATCCGCGCGTGGCGACGATCGCTTTCACCGGCAGCATGGCGGTCGGCATGGACATCCTCCAGGCGGCGGCTCAGCGGTCCGATACCCAGCCGTTCGTCAAGCGGGTCATCGCGGAGATGGGGGGCAAGAACGCGATCATCGTCGATGCCTCAGCCGACCTGGATGAAGCGGTGCTGGGCGTGCGCAACAGCGCGTTCGGCTATGCCGGTCAGAAATGCTCCGCCGCCAGCCGGGTGATTGTGCTGGATGACATCCACGAAGCATTCCTGAACCGTCTGGTTGAGGCGACGCGGGCGCTGGTGGTGGGGGAACCACTTGATCCGGCGACGGACGTGGGCCCGGTGATTGACGACGAGGCCGCACAGAAGGTGTGGAACTACATCGAGATCGGCAAACAGGAAGGACGCCTTGTACTGGGCTCGGGCGAAGGCGGTCGGCTGATCCCGCCGCACATCTTCAGCGAGATTAAGCAGGAACATCGTATTGCCAATGAGGAGATTTTCGGGCCGGTGCTGGCTGTGCTGCGAGCATGCGATTTTGATGAGGCGCTGCGGATTGCCAACGCGCCGGGCTACAAGCTGACCGGCGGCGTTTTCAGCCGGACGCCGGCTCACCTGGAGCAGGCACGGCGGCAGTTCCGTGTCGGCAATCTCTATCTGAACCGCGGGATCACCGGCGCCCTGGTCGGCCGCCAGCCGTTCGGCGGGTTCGGCTTGTCCGGCATCGGCAGCAAAGCCGGCGGCGAGGACTATCTCAAGCAGTTCGTCAATCCGCGCGCCGTGACGGAAAATACCATGCGCCGGGGCTTCGCGCCGGAGTGAGGATCAGTCGCAGTCAGCAGTTGGCGGTAGGGCGCGGGTACCCGGCTTCCGCACTTCTCACTCCATCAGCCCCCGCAACCGTTCGAGATTTACCGCGTCCCATTCCCGGCCGTCTTCATGCTTGGCCTTGGGGGTTTCGAGGATTTTGGGAATTTCCCTGAACGCCTCATCCCGCACGATAGGGCGGAAGCCGTCGTCGCCGACATAGCCGAGGCCGATATGCTCATGGCGGTCGACGCGCGAGCCGACGTCTTTCTTCGAGTCGTTCAGGTGCAGCACCTTCACGCGTTCCAGACCGACGATCTTCTCAACGTCCTTGCGGAAGGCGGCGTACTTGCGGCCGCGAAAGTCATATCCAGCCGCCAGCAGGTGGGCGGTATCGAGGCAGACGCCCAGTCGCGATCGATCATCCACCTGCTCGATGATGCTGGCCAGGTGCTCCAGGCGATACCCCAGCGAACTCCCCTGGCCGGCTGTGATCTCCAGACAGGTGATGACGCGATCGGTGGGAATAATCTTGTGGACGATGTCCAGCGCTTCCGCCACGCGCGCCAACCCTTTTTCCTCGCCCTCGCCCATGTGCGCACCCGGGTGCGAGACCAGATACGGGATCCCAAGCTGATCGCAGCGGCGGATTTCCTCGATAAACAGGTCGATGCTCTTTCGCCAAAGCGTCTCATCGGGGGAAGCGAGGTTGATCAGGTAGCTGTCATGGCTGACCGTCTGGGTGAATCCGGCGGTTTGGCAGTGCTGCGTCCATGTATCAATCGCAGCCTGCTCCAGCGGTTTGCACTTCCACTGCTGCTGGTTTTTCGTAAAGACCTGCACCGTATCCATCCCCAGCGCCTGGGCGCTGAGAACGGCTTTGTGCATACCACCGGCGATCGAAAGATGGGAACCGAACATGAGGAGTAATGTAGCCATCATCCTCCAGGATGCTACCGATGCGTGATGGGCGT
Source organism: uncultured Tepidisphaeraceae bacterium (assembly GCA_964606625.1). Classification (GTDB taxonomy): domain Bacteria; phylum Planctomycetota; class Phycisphaerae; order Tepidisphaerales; family Tepidisphaeraceae; genus CALEKX01. The sequence continues at coordinate 1,889 of CAZSJB010000064.1, forward strand.
ATGAGTCACGAAGTCCGCTTCAGGGACCTGGTTATTTGTGGGTGATGCCCTCACATTTGCTTCTCTGGACAGTCCGCATGCGTGGGTGAGATGAAACCCGCGGCGATTCCCACTACAATCCCCTCCGATATGGCACGCATTAACGACAATTATCTGAAACTGAAGGCGGGATACCTTTTTCCGGAGATTTCGCGGCGGGTGAAGGCGTTTGCGGATTCCAATCCGCAGGCGCAGATCATTCGGCTGGGCATTGGCGATGTGACCGAGCCGCTCCCCGAGGCGGTGCGGGAGGCGATGCATGCAGCCATCGATGAGATGGGCCAGCGTGACACCTTCCGCGGCTACGGCCCCGAGCAGGGGTATGACTTCCTCCGCGAAGCCATCGCCGAGAACGACTACCGCGCTCGCGGAGCGGACGTGACGGCTGACGAGATCTTCGTCTCCGACGGCTCCAAGTGCGACACCGCCAACATCCTGGACATCTTCGGCGACGACAACATCATCGCCGTGACCGACCCGGTCTATCCCGTCTACGTCGATACCAACGTCATGGCCGGCCACACCGGGCCAGCCAATGACCAGGGCGAGTACGCGGGGCTGCGGTATATCCGCACCAGCGCGGATACCAACTTCACCGCGCGCCCGCCGGAGGAGAAGGTCGATCTGATCTACCTCTGCTCGCCCAACAACCCCACCGGCACCGCCATGACGCGCGATCAACTGGCTGAGTGGGTGCGCTACGCCCAGAAGCATCAGTCGGTCATTCTCTACGATGCCGCCTACGAGGCGTACATCACCGATCCTGATATCCCGCACTCGATCTACGAGATCGACGGCGCGCGCGAAGTGGCACTGGAGTTCCGCAGCTTCAGCAAGGTGGCTGGGTTTACCGGTGTGCGTTGTGCGTTCACCGTCGTGCCCAAGGCGATCAAGGGCCGCGCCGCCCTCGGTGAAGCCGTCGATCTGCATCGCCTCTGGACGCGCCGCCACACCACCAAGTTCAACGGCGTCTCCTACATCACCCAGCGCGGGGCAGCCGCTATCTACACCGATGCCGGCAAACAGCAGGTGCGCGCCCTGATCGATCACTACATGACCAACGCCAAGATCATCCGGGAGAAGCTCACAGCCCTGGGGCTGAAGGTCTTTGGTGGGATCAACGCGCCGTACGTCTGGCTGGAAACGCCCGGGAAGATGAGCAGTTGGGATTTCTTTGACAAGTTGCTCAACGAAGCCCACGTCGTCGGCACGCCCGGCAGCGGCTTTGGCGCCAGCGGCGAGGGCTACTTCCGCATCAGCGCATTCAACTCCCGTGAGAACGTGGAAGAAGCGATGAGCCGCATGGAAAAGCTGAAGGTCTGAGCGTGAGAGTTTGAACCACAAAGACACGGAGGCACGGAGCAAACGTGCCTCCGTGTTCGCATAAACGGGGCGGTGGAGGTGCTGGGGCCGATCGCGGCGCTGCTGCGTACGTTGGGAAGCCTGTTCGTTGCTGTCGCGGCGATGCAGGCGATGCGTTCATCGGTGCGATTGTTGTATCCGCTACGGACTGCGCTGCTCGCGACATCAATCATTGTGATGTTCGAGTTGGCATGGGTGATCCTGTTTGGGCGCATGACAGTTGCCTGGGCTTCAGGACGATCACGAGGATCACACCTGTTCGAACTGCTTTGGATCGGTTCGGGAGAGGCAAAGACGTTCGTTCCCGCCGTGCTGGGAGTCATCTGTGCGGTCACAATCGGAGTCATCACGCACATCGGTTTCAGCCGAATGGCGCTGGCGCAGGCAGGACCGGGGTTTCCCATCGATCTCACCCACAGAAAATAGGGCGGGGCTCCAGGTCTTCCGTGGCACGGGCGTCCCGCACGTGTTACGAAATGCGCACGTGCGGGGACGCCCGTGCCACCTGTCTGTTACCGCGTCAGCCGGGCCAGGCCGGAAGGGGGGATTGGGATCTGGTGGATGCCTGCCGTCAGCGTGATAGGGCCGGTGTGGGTTGGATTGCCCTCAGTGTCGACGATCTGGCAGGTATAGGTACCCAGGTCGGAGGGGGATTCGACAACCACGCGATAGGCGGCTGTGGCGTTGACGATGAGCAGTTCGTCGGGCGCAGCATCCCCAAGCCTGGCGACCATGTCGGCGTAGAGTGCGATCACGCGCTTACCGGGGATGTCACTGCGGACGATTGGATAAAGCGCCTCCGGCGACGGCAGGGTCAACCGCCCGTCCAGCAGCACATCGCGATGCTCGTTCCAGAAGCCCAGCCAGAAGCGCAGCATTCGCTGGTGCGGCGCGGGGATGCGGTCGAGCATTACCGAGATCTGCGGGACCGAGAACAGTACATTCAGCAACTGCCGTGCAGCCGCGGCGGCGGGTTCGTCCGGATGCCACATCAGCATGTCGGCATGCGTGGCGGTTTCGCCAGCGAGCAGGCGGATATCCAGCGTGCGCAGGCGATTGGTCACCGCATCCGCGGGGCAGTCGGCTGCCCGGAAGATATTGCCATACTTGCGCATTAGCGGGCCGATGTAGCGCTGACGGAACTCGATCATCACATCCGGCTTGATCGATCGCACCTGGGCCATCAGATCCGACAGCACTCGATCGGCTGCGGCATGCACACTTGCAATGTCCATTGCCTCATTCGCCGGTGGGGCGTCGGCATCGTGCCATTGATCGACGAAGTCGAGCTTCAAGCCGTCAAAGTCCCAATTGCGGATGGCGCGCAGCGTGGCTTGGATGAGATGCTGGCGCACTTCGGGATAGCGCGGATCGAGTACACCGGCATGGGCATGCGCGTTGTGGCGGATGATCTTGCCCTGAAATCGCTGCCAGGCGCGGCTGTCACAACCGACCCATGGCAGGGCATACCACAGTAGCGCCTTCATTCCCAGGTTATGCACGCGGCGGGTGAAGTCGCGCAGATCGCCCAGCTTCGTCGGGATGGATTGCCAGTCGCCGCACGAACCGTACCCGCGACTGGAGTCGTCGGTCTGCCAGCCGTCGTCGACGATCACCGCTTCGCAACCCAGCTCGCGCGACAGCTCGCACTGGCGCAGTACCGCCTCAGGCGTCAACTTCTGGTGGAAACTGTACCAGGTGGAATACATCGGCTGACGCGCCATCTCAGGCACGGTGCTGGGCGCGTGCAGGGGCATGCTTGCCCACCACCGGCCCATATCCACCAGCGCCTGCTCCCAGCCGATCGGCCGCAGATCCAGGCGAATCGTCACCGGTCCCTGGGCCAGCGAAGCCGCCGGTGTCACCAGGCGCACCTCGCAGCGCATCATGCCCGTCTCTTCGATCACGCCGGCTTCCAGTTCAACCGGGCGCAATGCCTCTGAGCAGGCGAACGTGATGCGGTTGCTCCCATCGGCTCCGAAAAGCGACATCACCGGCGCCTGGGCGGTTGCATGGGATTGGATCCCGGTCGACCACGCATAGCGCAGCGATCGCCCGCGTCCCAGCGCCGTATGCCACAGCCCCACCATGTCGACGATCGGCAGATGCCAGTGGATTGTCACCGGCTGATCGAGGCTGGCGAGATCCTGCCTGGCCTTGACGGTCAGTTCGATGATCTGCCCCTCCTGGCGACGGGCAATCGCCATCCCCTGGGGTGCGCCAGCCCATTCGATGCGATCTGTCAGCGTCGTGGATTCCATAGCTGGTCCGACAAAGTCAGGTCGTCCTGGCAGGTTTCTCCTGTGCATTTCATCGGGATGAACAGTTCATCGCGCACAACCAAAAAGTGGGTTTGCTTCTAAAAAAGAGAAGGTGGCTTTATTTGCCCCAAACCCCACTGGCGCCTGGATACCGGGGGCGGGTAGGACGGGAAGTGGCTTTGAGTGGGTTCGCTTTGGATTGATTTTCGCACGGGCGCGCAACCGTCGGATTGGCGTGGTAGGGTGGATCGTTTTTCTTTTCATTTCATTCTCCGATCCAGACAGGCATCGTCCTTCTCTTCCCATGAAACCTCTGATACTCATGACACCGTCAATCCAAAAATGTTGCGAACAAAATAAGGTTTTTACAGGGGAGAACCCCGCTCTCCTGCTGTCATTTTCTCCCGATCAAGACAGGTTGAGTTGCGCGCATCTGCGGGGGCTCGTTGCCATTGCCGCCGGTTAGAGGCATATTGAATGATGAACCAAACGGCATGTCTTCATCGCCCAGCCGGAGTTCCATGATCAAACCGTTGATCCAATTACCCCTTGCCCGCAGGGATCAACAGGAGGCGAACGAGTCTTCATTGGCCTACCTGATGCGCCTCGTGGAGGCAGCCGGGCCGCTATTGATCAGTTTTGAAGACCTGGTGGGCATGACGCTGGACCACCCCGAATTGCGCCTGCCCGATGAGATGCGGGCGCACCGTGGGCCGCTGTGCCGGTGGGCCAAGGAGTTCCTCCGAACCGATCGTGGCCTGCTGGTTTGCTCCACGAATAAATACCTGGCCAACCGGAGAGTGCTGCGGCTGTGCGATTCGCTGGTCGGCCAGTGTTACCTGGGTCTGACCGACATCTGCCAGCCGCTGATCTACCGGGATCAGGTGATGGGCATCTTTTACTACGGGTCGGTGGTGCTGGCGGAGCACAAACAGCGGCTGCGGGAGCGCCTGATCGCTGAAAGCCATCGCCAGTATCTGGATATGGAACAGGCACTGGCTGCGCTGGAACAGGTTCCCGTGCTGCGGGCGCATGAGCTGCCGATCTATCAGGCCCGCCTGAAAAAACTCTGTCAGATCGTTGCCACGATGCTCGACGGCTTGGGATTGCCAGCCGACTGTTACCACTCATTCAACCGCGCCAAGGAAGCCCGTGTTGCGTCCGGCGGAACGCCGCGGCTGGTTGTGCGCGCAGTGCGCGTGATTCACACTTACCTGGATCATCCGTTGACACTGGTTACGATTGCCAAGCGGCTTCAGTGCAACCCCAAGTATCTCGGGCGTGTGTTCCAGCGGGCGATGGGGATGTCGGTGGCGGAGTTTTTGCTGCGCGCCCGTGTGGAACGGGCGTGTAATCTCCTGAAAAATGGGCGGCTGGACGTCACGCGCGTCGCCTATGAGGTCGGTTTTACCGACAAGAGCAATTTTTCGCGATCTTTTCGAAAGATTATGGGGATTCCCCCCGGCGAATACCGCAAGCAGTTCAAAATTGACCCACCTCAAAGGGCACACGAAGCCTGACCAAGTGCCCTAATGACAACATTCCATTACTGATCTGACAACAAGGCCCTCTGGATGTGACGTAGTCTTTGGGCATGTCCAATGCAGAGGCCACCCATCGAATGCTTCGGGAAGAGCTGAATGTCCCCGTGATTGAGCAGGCGGACGTAGTCGTCTGCGGCGGCGGGCCAGCCGGCATTGCTGCGGCGATTGCGGCAGCCCAGACCCAGCGCCACCTGGGATTGATCCCGAACGTTCGGCTGATTGAAACCCACGGTCAATTGGGGGGAATCTGGACCACTGGTCTGTTGAGCTGGATCCTGGATGCCCACAACAAGGCCGGCTTGATGCGGCAGATTCTCGAGCGTGTGGAGGCGTATCGGGTCGATCTGGGCGGACGGCCGTCGCGACGGCGAGGCGGGCAGTTGTACGACGCCGAGCACATGAAGGTGCTCCTCGAGGAGATGTGCGAGGAGGCGGGTGTCCGAATTCGGCTTCATACGCGGGTCGTTGCGGCCCATCGCCAGGACGGCCGGCTGACGCATATCGTCACCGAATCCAAGAGCGGGCGCGAAGCCTTCGCAGCCCAATGCTTTATCGACTGCACCGGGGATGGCGATCTGGCCGCCCAGGCCGGCTGTAGCTATGACCTGGGTCGTATTGAAGGCAACTCGTCCACAACGCCTCGATGTCAGCCGATGACGCTGATGGCCCTGATCACCGGCGTTGACCGCGACGCCATCAAGGCATTTTACGACCGCCACCAGTACAGCACGCTCGAGGTCAAGCGCGCCCTGCGCGCGGAGTTCGAACGGGCTGACGTCACGCCGTCTTACGGCCATCCGACGCTGTTCGAGATATATCCCGATCTGTTCGCGCTGATGGCCAACCACGAGTACGGCCGCAATCCGTGCGACGCCCAGGCCGTCACCGACGCCACGATCACGGCCCGCCGCGAGATCCACAAACTCACCGAGGCCCTGCGGCGGTTGGGCGGCGTGTGGCAGAACTTGCGCGTTGTCGCGACGGCTGCGCAGATCGGTATCCGCGAAAGCCGCCGGCCAGCGGGACTGTATCGTATCTGCCTGGATGATCTGATCGTCGGCCGTCGTCACGACGACGCCGTCTGCGAGTGCAGCTTCCCCATCGACGTGCACGCCACGTCCGCTGAAGGTGATCGCAGCGTCGAAACGCCGCCGGTCCCCAAGACCCTGCCCTACGACATCCCGTTCCGTGCCTTGGTGGCGCGCGATGTGGATGGCCTGCTCATGGCTGGCCGGTGCATCAGCGGTGACTTTTATGCCCACGCGTCGTACCGCGTGACCGGCAACGCCGTCCCCATGGGCGAAGCCGCCGGCTGCGCCGCGGCGCTGGCGGTGTCGCGCTGCGTGTCGCCGCGCGATCTCGACTATCCGGGCCAGGTACGTCCCATCCAGCGGGAACTGTTCGACAAGGTCGATGCACTGGAGTCCGGCAACGGCCGGCATGACCACGAGCTGCTCATGTCGCACGCCGGCGATTCGAACAGCAGCACCAATACTTAAGAGGATTCGTCCGCATGTTCGCCCAAATCACTTCACACGTAAGGAGAGGAACCATGATCACCCAAGTCTTGCAGCGTCTTTCGGCCCGGACGACCGTTCTCGCAGGAGTCTGCCTCGGTGCCGCCCTGGCGGTCGCAGCACCTGTTGATGGGGCTGTGATTGTCCGCTACGACCTGTCGCCAGCGACAACCAACAGCGTCGGCTCTCAGTGGGTACAGATCCAGGACGATGTCACTGCCTCCCGGTATACCGTCCACGGCACCACGTCAGTTTCCTCCGGCACGCATAACGTCCGGGTGGATAGCGGCACCAATATTCAGAAACTGTCGTCGATCGAGGCCTCGATCGAGAACGACATGTACGGTGCGTTCTCCGTCACCGTTGCCGACGGCCAGCAGCTGAGCCTCAGCTCTCTGCAGTTCGGGATGCGCAACGACCGTGGCTATCCTGGGCAGTTCTTCAGCGTTCACCTCCGCAGCAGCCTGGATGGTTTCGCCAGTGACGTTGCTGTAGCGACCCAGCTCCGCACGGACGCTGACACCGCTGACACGCAGGGTCCGGAAACCAAGACGATCGATCTGAGCAGCGCGGCGTTCCAGGAACTGACCGGAACCGTAACGTTCCGCCTCTACATGGTGACGACCATCGTCAACAACACCGGCAGCGGCGAGTACATACGCATCATGCCCGACATCATCCTGAACGGTGAGGTCGCTCCGGCCGTTCCCGAGCCGGCAATGCTTGGCCTGGCGGGTCTGGGCGGGCTGGTGATGGTTCGGCGCCGCCGTGCCTAGGCCGGGTCATGGACCCTTGAACCGGAGATGACGGTGAACGTAGTTCGGAAAGACTGGATTCGGCCGTCACTGGCATGGCTGTGTACGGTGCTGGCAGTGGTGGTTGCCCCTGTCGCACCGACTCGTGCACAGGCCCTGGCGACGTATGACCTGACGTACGTCGATGACTCCCGGACGGCCTCGCCGGCAGTTCAGCGCGGTGTGGAGGCGACGAGGTATACCGCCCGTGGTCCCACACGGCTGACCACGTCCAGGACGCACATGCTTCGCATCGACAGCGGCGCAAACGCATCTAAAGTCGCCACGATCGACGCAGCCGTCGCCAATGACATCGCTGGCGAGTTTTCCGTGACACCCAGGCGCGGCCGGCA
>CAZSJB010000065.1:0-9735 GCA_964606625.1 uncultured Tepidisphaeraceae bacterium
AACTGGCTGCATCGATCACTTCCTGCAAACGCTCTTCGGGCACACCCGTTGCTGTGAGCAGTTTGCCATCCACGATACCGGTAAATCCACCCAGCCCCCCAGGACCGTAGATCATTTGCATTGCCTGGGCAGCCTGCGCAGCTTCGGGAGAGTTGGGATCGATGTTTACCTCACTGGTAAAGCGATCCAACTCTACATCACCGACCGTCTTGGCCTTCTCGGTATAGTTGATGGTGACCTGCTGACCAGTTGTTCCAGAAAACGCCTGCATCAGCTCGGTTTGAAGCTGGAACATATCCTTCTGGGCTGCCAGCAGCTTCGAGGCATCGCCCCGGACGACAACAACAGTCTGCACCAGCGATTCTTCCCCAAGCGCGGCGTTGGGTGCGAGCATGCCCCAGCTCTGCGAGGTGGATGTGCCATAGTAGGTCTTCATCGCCTCGATAAACCGATTGGCTGTGGCGGCATCGGCACCTTCCACCTGGCCAAGTGCCTGAATGACAGGATTGAGCAGGTCTTCAAAGAGCTGTGTCGCCACCTTCGGATCCATAGCGCTGCCGCCATACATCAGGTATTCATTCTGGGGCAATCCGCTGACAAGTGAATCCTTGGAACCCTTGAGTTGTGCAATTGTGCGAGCACCGTAGGTATCGGGCTTGAACTCTGCAGTGAGGGTTGTGTTAAGGCCACGCTCTCCGATCGTCACCCCAAAGGTTGCCGATCGGGCATCCTCCAGGAAGCGTTCAGCGATGTCCAACCCGCGCTCGACGGCAGCCGCCACCACGGGTGCCAAACGCTGCTGCTCAGGCGTTGTCTGCAACTCACGCTGCACATCAGCGAGGATGTTGGCACGATTTTCCCGCAGCTTCGGGAGCGCCACAGCCGCGATCTTTTCGAAGTTGGCGTAGAAGACGGCATCCTGGTCCTGCAATTGACGGGCAGCCAAGCCTTCAATGGCCAGGTGCGTCTCCGGCTGGCGTATTACCATCTCCCGCGAGGGGCTCAGGGCAGCATAATCTCCCCAACGAGCGGCGTAGGTCGGCAGATGTGAGTTAGGAGACTGAAACTCCGTAATGCCGTCTTCGGTCTTCGCATTTTCGAAGTTCCCAATGAAGGCCTCGTAATCCGTGACCGGCAGCAGCACGATGGTCGAATCGTCCAATCCGAGACCCGTCACTTCCGGATCCAGGAAGGCAACAATCGCATCGCCGTCTTCGCGCAGCCCCTTGTGTACGCCCATATCCTGTTTGAAGGCTCCCAGTGGATCCTGCAATTTGGGCTGGAACTGCGCAATACCCAACTCGGTGGTATAGTTGGCAAACTTCTGGCTGGTCTGCTGAATGTTGTTGACTCTGATAAAGAACAACGTGTCAGCGGGTATGGCATTCAGTGCCTGCGCTACAGCCCACTGGCTGAACATCAGCGCCATGGCAATCGCCGCGACGGCGACATTCCGAAATCTACGCATAATCGCTCCTTTGGTGATGGTCCGAGAGTGAAGGGGACTATTCTGCGATCTGCGGCGTCTTCCATCGCCGCCACATCCCGCAGATTCATCGTACACGCGCCGTTTCACCGGTCAATCAGCGAATATCAACATCTATCGCAGGGATCAGGCGATGTGGCGATTGCAGGTAAGCGTGAGGTGCAGCAACTCGGCAGGTGCATTGATGCGCAGCGGAAACCAGTTTCCTACTCCGTTGGAAATCACTCCCGCACACCCGTTGGGCTTGTGATATAGCCCGGACCAGTATCGGTACATCAGCGGCCCCGGGCCGATATTCTCCGTAAGCATGAGCTGGCCGCCATGGGTATGGCCACCTAGGGTCAGCGGAATATTGGCTGCCGCTGCATAATCCAGTGCATGGGGATGATGGGCCATCAGGATCGGCCAGGCTTCCTTGTTGCGTTTCTGCAGTGTCACTGCCAGTGAAGCTCGCAACTGGTCATCCCCGCCGCGATAGCGCAGGCGCTCATCCCGATGCGGAGGCCCCCAGACCAACCCCAGTACCTCTACCGGATACCCCCGTACTTCGACAGTCCGCCCCTCATTGAGCAGCAGCTGGATACCTGCATCCAGCAGCATCTGGTCGAACTCGCGCCACCCCTCGAACAGGTCGTGATTCCCCTCCACGACATAAACACCGCTGCGCGAGCGCACCGCCTTGATCATGTCGATGGCAACCGGCACATCTTTAAGGGTGTGGTTGATAATATCCCCGGTAATCAGCACCAGATCACAGGGGTTTCCATCATCAAGTGTACTGGTGGCATCGGCGATTTTTTGAAGCACCCTGCCCCGTGTGAACTGCCCCACATGCGTGTCAGATACATGTGCGATGGTCATACCTTCCAAGGCAGGCGGAAGATTGGGAACCGGCACAATCAGTTTCCGTATACGAAAACCCGTAAGCTGGTAAGCTCCCGCACCGGTGGCGGTGATTGCCATCAAGGGCGGTATGGCGGCTGCCGCCCCCCCCAGGAACTGGCGGCGCGACAGCCGTACCTCGGTAGCTGCCGTGCCGGGCTGGACCTCGGTCAGCTGAATTGCAGAAGAGAAGTCAGAAGCCTGCCCCCCCACATCGGCCATCGGCGTGCTGTCATTGCCAGCCAATGATTCAGCCTCTGAAAAGCGGAATTGCCCCTCGTCTGTATTGGCTGGAGCTTTGGTCCCAATGCCTGTCACCGCGCGGATGGCCTGCCAACCTCCCCACGCTCCGCCCCACAGCATCAATCCCACCAAGGTAAACGGCAGCACCACCAGATGCCACACCATCGCCACCCCAAACAACAGAGATGGCACATCCGGAACGATATCCGTCCTGCGGGCGAGGATCCACCAGATCAGCGCCGCGAACATTCCCAAGGCAAATGCCGCCGAAGCCATCCGCCATCCCCGTGTATTGGGCAGGCCACGCAACTGGCGATCCGCCCACCATAGCCACACGAGGTCACCGACAAAGAACAATGCGAACAGAAATCGAAACATCGCGTTCATTGTATGCCCGCTTGGGCGTAGCTGTCAGGCTTATCAGGATTTGAGTCTGTAAGGGGCATCACCTTATACTGCCACGCCATGCGATACCTGCCCCTTTTGCTTTTGCTGTTCCTACTCGGCTGTGTTGAGCGAACGATGACCATCACCAGCCAGCCTTCCGGGGCACTGGTTTACCTCAATGGCGAGGAGGTCGGCCGAACCCCCCTCACGCGCGAATTTCTTTGGTATGGCAACTATGATGTGCAGGTGCGCCATGAGGGCTATGAGACGCTCGATACCAATACGTGGGTGGTGGCTCCCTGGTGGCAGTGGCCGCCATTCGACCTGTTCGCAGAACTGCTGCCTCTTCGGCTGACCGATCGCCGGGTGCTGCATTACGAGCTGGCTGAGACATCCCCCCAAACAGTCGATCCACAAGCGCTGCTCGAGCGTGCCAATGCGATGCGGACATCGCTGGGCACTTCGCGCATCACGAATCAGGATTAATCCGAATCAGCCCCCAGTGGCCGGTGTGTGTCACCCGGGTATCGCTTGCCGGATCACGCTTCGCGCACGTACTGGCGGAACAGTTCGATCAGACGCTTTGTGATCGGACCGACCTTTCCGTCACCGACAACCCGACCATCGATTTTCGTGACCGCAATCACCTCGGCTGCCGTTCCTGTCAGGAACATTTCATCGGCAATGTACAGGTCATGCCGCTGGAGCTGCCGCTCTTCGGCGGGAATACCGTTTTTGCGACACAGACGGAGAATCACGTTGCGCGTGATGCCTTCCAAGATGCCGTCGGCAGTCGTGGGCGTAAGCACTACCCCATCCTTCACGATGAAAATGTTGTCGCCGGTGCATTCAGCTACGTTGCCGTCATGATTGAGCATGACGGCTTCGGAAACACCCGCATCACAGGCTTCGATCTTGGCCAGGATATTGTTGAGATAGTTCAGACTCTTGACCCGTGGCGGAATGGCGTTGGGATGGTTACGGATCATCGTGGAGGTGATGATCGCCATCCCGTTTTCGTAGAACTCTCGCGGATACATCTCGATCGTATCGGCAACGATGAAAACGGTGGGACGCTCGCACTTGTTGGGATTCAATCCCAGGTAGCCGACGCCGCGCGTCACGACCAGCCGCACGTAGCAGTCAGTGTAGTTGCAGGTTTTCACCAATTCGTTGGTGGCGTCGATCAGTTCCTGCTGGGTGTAGGGAATGATCAGCCGGATCGCCTTCGCCGAATCGTACAGGCGGCGGAAATGTGCGTCGGCTTCGAAGATCTTGCCGTTGTAGACGCGGATCCCCTCGAACACTCCATCGCCATACAGCAAGCCATGATCATAGACGCTGATTTTGGCGTCTTCCTTGGCGACGAATTGTCCGTCAATCCACACCTTCGCCGACATACAACGGCTCCTTTCAGGACAAAAATGCCGCCACGATGGGCGGCGAGTGCGCGACATGGTGGTCGTGCCTACTGTGCCTTTTCAAGATGACCGCCAGCCAGAACCAGCACGCGGTCGGCTTCCCGCGCCAATGCGCGGTCATGCGTCACCATAATAATCGTCTGGTTGTGCTCGCGATGCAATGTCTCGAGCACGTCCATAATCTGGCGCCCGGTTTCAACGTCGAGATTACCCGTCGGCTCGTCGGCGAACAATACCTTCGGCTGGTTCATCAACGCCCGGGCAATGGCGACCCGCTGGCGTTCACCACCCGAAAGCTGCTGCGGTCGGTGTCGCAGGCGATGATTCATACCCAGTTGGGTCAGAATCTGCTCAGCACGATCCCGCAACGCGCGTCGATTGCGCAGCCAGCTCAGCCAGCCATGCTGCACCATGGCTGAAATCAGCACATTCTCGGTGACGCTCAGCTCCGGCAGTAAATGATAAAACTGGAAAACAAATCCAAACTCAGCATTGCGCAGTTGCGATCGCTCCCGGCCGTTCATCTTCGATAATTCCCGGCCATCGAACTGAATGCTTCCGCTATCAGCGGTCTCCAGGGCACCCAGGATGTGCAAAAGTGTGCTTTTGCCCGATCCGCTGCGACCTTCAATCGCGACGAACTCCCCTTCCCGCACGGAAAGATCCGCCCCCTTGAGTACCTGAATGACACTGTCACCCATCTGAAAGTGCTTGGTAACCCCTTGGGCGCGCAGGATCACCTTGGAGGCAGCACGGGGACGGGCGGCGGATTGTTCAGTCATCTGGGACATAATGAAAAAGCAGCGTGCGAGCATCGCCGCAGGATGCTGAATTACTCGTATCGCAGTGCCTCAATCGGTTCCATCGACGCGGCACGGATGGCCGGGACCAGCGCTCCCAGCACCGAAGAGATCACCGCAACCGTCATGATGACCGTGACCTCGACCGGATCCATAGTATTGGGGATCGTGTCGAACGCATATACCTCCGGATTCCAGATCTGCACCTCCAGCACTCGGCCCAGCCAAGCGTGCAGCTCATTGATATTCGAGACGATCAGCCACGCCAGCAGCAGGCCCATGCCGGCTCCGACCAGGCCGATTGCCAGGCCATAGCCCAGGAAAATACCGGCCACTCCTTCGCTGGAGGCGCCAACGCTCTTGATGATGCCAATGTCCCGGGTCTTCTCCACAACGATCATGTAGAAGATGCAGAAGATCAGGAAAATCGCCACGACACTGATGATGCCAAACAGGATGGTCACCAGCAGTTTTTCGTTCTCGATGGCATTAATGAACGTGGCCTGGGTATCTCGCCACGTTTCAACGCGCGGCGGCGCGCTTGTGATGACGCCCTGCTCGGCAAAAACAGCATCCACAATCTCCCGCACCTGATCGCGAATGGCATTGAGATCGTGGCCCGGTATGACGCCGATGTGCAGCTCTGTGGTGCGTGGTGGCACGGGAGCCGGGTTGCCATCCAGGTCGACGGCATCGGGAATTCCCTGCATTGACAGATCCTGCTGGAGGATGTCGAACGGGACATAGACGGCATTGGAATCATACTGCCAGACACCGGTCTGGCTGTCGTCAATGATCCAGTACGGTCGCTCGGTCTTGTTGCTGATGTCCAAGCCGCCACCAGGGTCGATTCCCAGCACCGTCAGCTTGGTGGGAATCTGGTACAGATCATCCGAGCGCCCGACAAGGTTGCCTTTACGGTCACGGCGGATCTCAACAACGCCGATCCCGGCGATCATTCCTGGCCAGCGGGAGGCGCTCTGCACGAATGGCTCAGGGGCACGGGGATTGGCAAACCGGACAGCCGCCTCGTACACCTCCCGGGGATACGGTAGCTCATAGTTGGGATTGGCCAATCCCTCAGCCGCCCGATCCCGCAGGTACTGCTTTTCCTGTTCCGTCAGCGGAGTGCGCGATTCATCATCGGCATCCTGTACGACAAACCGTGGCCAGCGATTGCCTTCCCTCTGCTTCAGCCCCAGCGCATATCGTTCACTTTCGGTAAGCTCACCCCGTTCCAGTGCTTCGATGAATCGCTTGTGCTGACGCCACAAGGACTGCGGAAACGCATTAACCCGCCCGATCCGATCCAACGGATACCCGATTACCTGGACCGCATCCCCCTTCAGGTTGCCGATATTGATCAGGCCGAATGTGCGAATCACCGGCACGACACCGCCCGGCTTGACGCCAGGCAATCGCTCGATTCGCTCGGCCATCTCCTGGTAATACGGAAATCCCGATGGATGCCGAGCCGACACAATCACCTCGCCGCTCAACCCCTGGAACGACTCAGTGAACATCCGCAGCCATCCCCCCATCACGCTGATCACCACCAGCACCATCGTGGTACACAGCATCACCGCGATCAGCGAAACCCATGCGATCCGCCGCTTGCGCAGGTATTTGAGGATGAGGTGAAGCTTATACATGGATCCTAAAATTCTGAGCGGATGAAGTAGGCGTGTTTCGCCGTATCGTCCCAGATTGCGCTTAGAACATACATGAGAGAGCGGCTGTCACGCGATACTTCGCGCTGATAGATACTGAGGGCATTATCCCAAGGAATCAGATGCTCGAAAAACAGGGCCGCAGCCAATACCTTGTTTCTATACGAGTTTACACGCAAAACATCCGGCTGCTGTGGGGCTGATTCTTCAAACTCCTTTAACTCCATCGAGCTTACAATCTGCTGAAACTGCTCATGCGTCATCAACACAACCGCGATGGCTGCAGGTTCACGAATACCACGCCGCTCAACATGGATAATCTCGGCTCCCGCCGGAAGCTGAGCGCCAACCATCGTCCATGTTGCCAGTCTCCCGGGCAACATCAGCCAGGCAACCAGGAGACTTAACAGCCACACGGCCGCAGTGACCCCAATCACCAGCCAGCGTCGGCGCTTGGCTAGCACCTGTTTCCGATGCGCCCACCATGCAAAGATGCCGACGATCAGCCCCGCAAGCAGGGCGTAGCTGAGCCCCCCGCAAAGCCATCCATCCAGCAGAATGGCGTATGTCACCAGCACGAGTACAAACGCGCGTGCGCCCATCCAATCGGCATTCGATCGCGAGCGCGGCTGGGCTTCTGCTTCCATGGCCTAATCCTGCGGCCGCATGAGGGGGAAAAGGATGACATCTCGGATGCTCGACGCGCCTGTGAGCATCATGATGAGACGATCAATCCCCAAGCCCAGTCCACCCGCCGGGGGCATACCATAGCGCAGGGCGGTGAGGAAATCCTCGTCCACCTTCTGCCGTTCGGCTTCGTCACCGACCTGACGACGAAAATGCTCAGCCTGCACGTCGGGGTCATTCAATTCCGTATAGCCGGGGCTGATCTCCTGGCCGTTGATCGCTAATTCGTACACGTCGGCAAAAAACGGATCCTCCGGATTCGCCTTCGCCAGCGGGATGATTACCGATGGTACGTGCGTGACGAAGCAGGGATCGATCAATGTCGGCTCGACGAGCTTTTCGAAGACTTCGACAAGCTGCTCAGCCGGCGTCAATTCCTGAAGTCGTCCGACCGGATGGGCGGCTGCTTCCACCGTGTCCTTTGCATTGGCACTCGTGCCACTGCTGCGCTTGCTCACCAGCTTGTCGATCAACTGGGGATAGGCATCTTGCAACGGCCGCTTGTCAAACTTCCAGCCGGTGCGTTCTTCTACCAGATCCACCATGCTCACGCGGCGCCAGCGCTGACCGATGGGCTTGGACTCATCACCGCGCAGATTGATCGTCCGGGTGACGTTGCCCTCGGCGTCCTTGTGCTCGATGACCAGGGTGCCCAAGACGTTCTGCGCGACCGTGCAGATCATCGTTTCCACCAGCTCCGCCATCGTCTGCCAGCTCCCGTAGGCTTCGTACAGTTCGAGCATGGTGAACTCGGGATTGTGCCGCGGGCTGATGCCTTCGTTGCGGAAGTTGCGGTTGATCTCGAAGACCTTGCTGAACCCACCCACCAGCAGCCGCTTGAGGTACAATTCTGGCGCGATGCGCAGGTACAGCGGCATATCCAGTGCGTTGTGATGGGTCACAAACGGGCGCGCAGCCGCCCCGCCGTGGATCGGCTGAAGCATCGGCGTCTCCACTTCGAGAAACCCGCGCTCCTCCAGGAATCGGCGAATCTCGTCGATGATGCGGATGCGCGTCTTGGCCAGTTGCATCACCTCCGGGTTGGCCCACAGGTCGACGTACCGCTGGCGATAGCGTAGCTCGACATCGCTGAGGCCCTCCCACTTCGCCGGCGGTGGCAGCAATGCCTTGGCTGCCATCGTCACGGATGTGGCCCAGATTGTGACTTCGCCCTTCTTGGTCTTGCCGAGATTGCCTTCAACGACAATCTGATCGCCCAGGTCGATCAACCCGCGCACTTCCCAGTCGCGGTCGCCCAGCCGGCGCTTGTCGAGGCCGATCTGCAAATCACCGGTTTCATCTCGCAGCGTGATGAAGCTGAGCTTGCCCATATCGCGCTTGAGGATCACGCGGCCGGCAGCTTTCATCACCGGGCCCTGATCGGCGCCCATGGCGTCCTGATAGGCCGACTTGATGGTTGCCAAGGGAATAATGCCTTCTGTTCGCTGGCCGTACGGGTCTACACCCAGCTCACGCAGTCGCTGGAGCTTTTGACGTCTTTCCTGTTCGTATGGATTAATCGGGTCGTTCATTTCAATCAGGCTTCGAAAGTCCGTCGATCATAGTTATCAGCCGCCGCAACGCCAGACATGGTGCCCGGTCAAACCGATGTAATTCAAAGCATTTGACAAATCGGTATTACCGTCTCGACAAGACCGGCTGAGCCATCGCACAACGCTCCCGGGAGCCCAGCCTTGCCAATCCCGGGATTCTCCTGGCAAAGATCCATGATTCACAGCACACGTATCTCCTGTCTGATCCTGATCGTCCTGCTACTGTCGGCTGCTACGGCACAGGGGCACATGCGTGTCATCCAGACCCGTCATTACACGATCCACAGCGATCTGCCAGCCGACCTCACCACCCAGCTCGCGCACCAGATGGATGCGATGTATGACGAATACACCCGCCGCCTCGACGGCTTTCGGAGGATGGATGAGGAGCCGCCTCTGGAGGCCTACCTGTTCAGCCGCCGGGCGGATTACGCGAAAATTGTCGGTGAACAGATGTCGCACACCGGCGGAGTCTTCATCCCCGGCCACAACCGCCTGGTGGTCGTGCTGGAGGGCAATACACGTATAGGCCTGCGACGGGTGTTGCAGCATGAGGCATTTCATCAATTTGCTCACAACCGTATCTCACCCAACCCGCCCATCTGG
>CAZSJB010000066.1:0-8735 GCA_964606625.1 uncultured Tepidisphaeraceae bacterium
GAAACGCTCGTCCGGCTGCACCGCGCCTATGAAGGGGCGGCATTTACCGGCATCAAGCCCAGTGGTACTCCGGTTGATCCTGCCGTGATCCGCGCCGATGCCGCCCTGGAAGCAGGAGATGTCGACGCCCTGGCCAATGACATCGCGGACGCTGTCCGTCAGAGCATCCACCAGCGCTTTAACGCCACCCTGCAAGCCAAGGCGAGCAAGGACCAGGATGTCGAACACGGCCGGGCATTTGTCGAAGCCTATGTCGACTACGTCCACCACGTGCTGCACATCCACCAGGCGGTGACGGCCGACGGTCATCACGCCGCCCAGGCGCATGTGTCTCCCGCTCACCACGCCCACTGATCCAACGTGAGCGGGTGACAAGGTATGGGGGGACAAGGTGACTTTGAATCACCTGTTACCCTGTCACCCGCTCACTGCTGTTTACTTGGCCAAGTCGCGCATGCGCTGCACGCATTCGGTCAGTGCCGGCACGGGGTTGTCGGGATCAGCTTCGTACTCGATGACGGCCATCCCGTCGAACCCGGTCTCATTGAGTGCCTTCACAAACTCCGGCAGGTTCAGGTTTCCGGTCCCCACCACCACGTCATTCCACTGCGCGTTGCGATCAAAGACGAAATCCTTGTAGTGCACGCCATAAACGCGTCCGGTGAATAGCTCACGCACCCACTTCACCGGATCTCCCTGCCCCGGGCCGATCTGCATGCACCAGGCGGTGTCGATGTTGACGCCGATCCGCTCACCGCCCAGATCCAGCAGGTGACGAATCACATCCGGCGAGCCGCCAAACATGTATCCACCATGGCAGTGAATGCCGACGCGAATCCCAAACTCCTCAGCCAGCTTGGCTGTCGCGGGAACGGCCGTCTGAAACGAATCGACCTTGAAATGCGCCGAGATGTGGCTGGTTCCGGCAGCCTGGGCGCACTCAAACCACTTGCGCTCCTTGTCCTGATCGCCGGTGAACGTCTGCACCCCGATCGAGACGATCTTCACGCCCGCATCGGCGTAGATCTTCACGACTTCCCTGAATCCCTGCACATCCTCAAAATCCGCGTGGATACCACATAGCTCGATCGAACTGACGCCAATCTTTTTCACCAGCTCCGCCACTTCGCGATTGTCCTTGAAGTTGCGAAAGCAGTAGCTCTGCACGCCGAAATTCATTGCCGCTGACTGGCTGGCCATCACATCACTCCCTCTGGGAAATCTTGAAACGTTTACCCCCTTCATAAGGGATTGAACCACCGCCGGACGACGATGGCAACTCATTCGGCCCGCAAACCATCAGATTGGGTTACAATTGAATCATGGTTTCCAATCCCTGGGACAGCGACGAAGACGATCTGGAAGATTACGAAGATCCCGATCTGGCTGATCAGGACCCGGAGGATCTGGATCCCGAGGACGAAGAGGAGGGCGCCCACGTTACGCTCTGCTACTACTGCGGCCAGCCGATTTACGAAGACGCCGATGTCTGTCCCCACTGCGGCAGCTTTCAACTCCCCCAGGACGCCCCCCACCACCGCCCCCCGCTGTGGTGGCTGATCATCGTGATCCTCTGCGTGCTGGGCGTTTTGCTGTGGCTGTTCTAGGCACACCAATCACTGAAACTTGCCTCGCCCAATCCCACTGAACTGTTGTTTTCGGGAAACATCCGTCACAAGCGGCAAACTTGATCATCCCGCGCGTGCTCGCCTGGAGGGGTTGGTCCGATAATCGCAAGCGCAATTTCTGCGCGTTGACGCGGGGTGGGCGGCGGGATAAAAGGTACAATCGTTAAGGATCGTCATTGTCCAGGGAAGGACTTGAATTATTTTCCTGCCTGCCTGGACGACTCGGTCCATACTCTCGGCACCTGAAGCTGGCTGACTGTACTCCACGCAAAGGTGAAACGAGCAATGCTGACGACCGAATCGACCATCACGACCACCCGACTACAGCGCACTGCCCGCCGGCTGCTGCTGGCTGCCTGCAGCATTCTGCTGATGGGCGTCATGGGCGCTGCGGCTGATCGCAGCATCGAGCGCGAGCACACATTGCCCAGCCCCGCAGTGACGGCTCCCAGCAAACCCATGCTGGCTGCCGCCAACACGCCCAGTTCCCCCGCTGCTCCCATTGAAGCACTACTTGATGACGCCACGCCGGCGGCGGTCGAAATGGTCTCCAAGCCGCGCACGATCCTCATGGAAGTGACCGCATACTGCCCCTGCACCCGGTGCTGCGGCCCGCAGGCCCAGGGCATCACCGCCAGCGGAAAGCATGTCAGCTACAACAACGGCGAGTTCGTGGCGGCAGACACCAGCCTCTTCCCCTTCGGCACGAAGCTGATCATCCCCGGCTATGCCAATGAACGGCCGGTCGAGGTCATCGACCGCGGAGGCGCCATCAAGGGCAAGAAGCTGGATGTCTACTTCGATGACCACGATGTCGCCCTCCAGTGGGGCCGGCAGTGGATCGAAGTCATCATCGCCGAATAAGGGCGGCTGAAACGAACATTGCTGAACAAGCGTCCCGACGCCCGCGGCAGGAGCTCGCGGGCGTCGCCTTTGGATGGGTCCAGCCTCCAGCCGCGTCCATCCTGTCTCCACCCATTGACAACCAGCCCCGAACCGCCGACAACTGACCAAGGTCAATTACCGTCATGAGTGAAGCCACACACAGCTATTACGATTGGCAGGTTTCCACCCTGATGCTTGCCTACGACGTCATCGAGCCGCTGGACCGCGATGACACCGCCGCTCTCGCCGAACGCGAGCATAAGGTCCGTCTCGAACTGCGCGATATGGTGCACTCAGTCCTCCCGCAGGACTATCTCCAGAACCCCCAGCATGAGTTTCCCCCGGAGATCGTCGCGCTTCTTACCCGCGCAACGCTCAGCCGCGCCATGGCCATCATCAGCCAGAACAAACCCTGATCGCCTCACCGCCTGCCGGCGATCCCCATCGCGTCAACCCTGACGCCGGCAGTTCCCCGACTCAGGCGGGGATGACATACACCCCTTGCTGGACAGGATGTTCTGCGCCATTGGCAATGACTGTCCCTTCCACGCCCGGGGGCAACTCGATGTGTCCGCGGAGCTTCCCCTCCTCCTGCCTCAGATCCATCTTGATCAGCCCTCGGGGATGAACCATCGTGCCGGTGGCCCAGGTAAGCGGCCCCAGTTGAGGACGAATCCGCACTCGGCGGAAACCCACCGCCGCCGGCCGGATGCCCAGGATCGTCGCCAGAAAGTGATACATCGGATGCGCGCCCCACGCGTGGCAGTCTGACCGCGTCGGTTCGGGCATCTCCAGCGTGGTCTTGAACCCCTGTTGCTTCAGGCCGAACCACAGTTTCAGACGGTCAAACAGCACATCCATCCGGCCGGTCAGGCCACAGGTTTCAAACAGATAGTGCGAGAAATAGATCGTGGTGCGCGCCAGATCCTCGTCACTGAAAAGCCGTTCGACCACCCGCGGCTGGCGTGATGCATCCACCACCCCGCCCAGCAATGCCAGGCACTGCGCATGCTCCGAGTAATGGGTATGGGCCAGGTTGTCCGCGAACAGACCGCGATCCTCATTCCAGAACGCCGCGATCGCTGCCCCGGCGATCTCCTGGCTGCGCCGACGATGCAGCGCTGCCAATTCGGGCTCGCCAAAGATCTCCTCGAGCTCCGCAGCCTGCTTATAGACCCACGCCAACTGGAAATTAATCGGTCCGCTCACCCCTCCCACATCACCATCCGGCGGCATGCCACAGGACCACTGCGGCACCCAGTCCATGAAGTTCCATCCCGTGGGACCGGCGATCAGTCCGTCAGTGGTTTTGTACCGCATGAAGGTGTCCAGGACGCTGCGCATCCCTGGCATCAGACTGCGGACAAACTCGGCGTCATCCCGCCACATCGCGTAATCGTGGATCATCGCCACCCACCACGCGGAAAAAGGCGGGATTGTCTGCTGCACGTACGCCGGATAGCGCGACTGCGTGAACCCCGGCGACTTGCGCGATTCATCAAACAGTCGCAGTGCCTTGCGCGGCAGGCGATCGTCAGGAGACCAGGTGTAGGTCGTCAGCACCTCCAGCCGCGTATCTCCCACGTACATCATCTGTTCGTAGTAAGGGCAGTCCATGTACGTTTCGTGCGAACACATTTCCATCACACGGCGGGTGATAGGGATCAGCTCCGCAAACTGTGGATTATCCGCCTCGAATCGACTGACCCATTCGTAGAGATAGTGTGTTTCGCGAAGTGAAAATGCCTCAATCGTCAGCGGTTCATCCGCCGTCGCAACGACCAGTTCGATGTACCGCCCGGCTTCCCACCAAAGTGTGTTGAACAGACGATTGGCACCGCCGTCAGGCTCGAAGGTGTCGCCAATGCCGACGAAGGTCTTGCCTTCGATTTCATTGCGATTGCCCTTGGGGCGGAATCTGAGGGGCTGGTCAGGGATTTCGCCAGGCAGGTACAGCGATTCAGCCCACCAGGATCGCACCACCGCGCCTTTGCCTCCCGAGGTGCGCAGATCCGTGTAGGCACAGTAGTAATTTTCCAGGTCGATGATGACCCGCCGGATGGTATTCGGTGGAATGGTGAGCGGAGCCTTACCACTGAGCAGATCGTTCCACGCAGCAGCTTCATCGGCAAGGTGATCGGCAACCCGGACAACCATTTCCTGCTCGGGGATTTGCTCCAGCGCCTGCACATGGCGGGCTTTGCCGACATGGATGGCCCGCTCGAGCATAGGCGGAAGGGTCGCTGGATGCAGGATGGGCACCAGTGGTTGGTCGCTGAACTGGTTTGGCCCAAGCGCCCACTCGCCGATCTGCGGTGTGGTCCAGCCATCACCAGTCCCCTGCTCATAACCCCAGGGAAACTCCCGGCCGATGATATGCACCTTCGATCCCGCTGCCCACGTTGGCCCCGGCGGCACGTGCCGATAGCCGCCCATGAGCAGGACCTGCCACTCGGCAAACCCGGTATTGAGCAGCTCGGGATCCTCGTTTTCGGCAGCCAGGACAAATCCCGGCCGGATGGTCAACTGCGCAAAGGGCGCCGGACCAAAACGGCTCAGCCACCACGACCGCGCCACCAACGTGTGCTCGCCCGCCTCCAGCGATAGATCGTACGTTTCGAAGAACCAGTTCAGCCGATCCCCCCGCTCGGGGCCGCGCCCGATGCGCTGACCATCCAGGTACAACTCGTACCGTTCGTCGGCTGACACATGAATGCGAATTGTCCGTGCGCGATCCAGCGTGAATGTGCGGCGAAACGCCTGGACCACCGCATCCCGCCCATCCGCCTCACGATGCGTGATCCATTTGGCTGGCCATTGCCCTCGTTCTCCCCAGAATCGAGTGAAATCGACGAACGGGTGGTAATCAATGCTTGTGCGCACAGCATCCTCCTCAATAAACAAATTGGCCGCGGGAGTGTAGCAGGAGTGTGAAGGCCTTTCATATCCCTGACTTTCTGGAGGATAGTGATGCAACCCCACGGATTCTAAGACGGGAGTACCCTCAGACTACCTCGTGGCAGCCAACTGCAAATTTCACCAAAATGACTGCAATTACCACATCATGGAAACCGCTGTTTTCGGCAATTTTTTGATTTATTGACCCCAGTCCAGTAGATTCCGTCGCCGCAAGGCAAGAGATCACCTGGTATCTTTGCAAGATCGTGGCGTATTTCGTGCCGAGAAGACTCCGACACGTTCTGAGAGTGGTTCGACGCCTGGCGATGGTGGTCGTGGGGTTATGCCTGCTGCTGTGGACGTTTGGATGGCTGTTCCGCCCCGACCTGACCTATCGCCCGCCGCCATGGACAGAGGCGCAGAAAGCCCACGCCCAGGCTGAGCGGAATGTCACCTTTGATCCAGCCGCTGCCACCTCGCTGCACCGCAAGATGAAGGTCGTCCCCTCGGGCGAATCCCCCCTGCTGGCTGAGATGGTGCAAAAAGGGCAATTGCCTTCCCTGGAGCAGCGGCTGCCCGAGGAACCAGTGGTAATGGAGGGGCCGGACGGGATCGGCAACTACGGCGGAACCTGGCTGCGCCTGGCCAATGGCCTCGAAGACGTCAGCATCATCGGCAACCGGCTAAGCGGATCCTACCTGGTCCGATGGTCTCCCCTGGGGTATCTCATCGAGAATCACATCGCCAAGTCGGTCGAACCCTCGGAAGATCGTCGCGAATGGATCATTACGCTGCGACGTGGCTTGCGCTGGTCGGATGGCGCTCCATTCACAGCCGACGACATCATGTACTGGTGGAATGACGAGGTGAACAACCCGGTCATCGGTGGATTGCCTCCACCTTTCATGATGTCAGGGGGAAAAGCAGGCACTGTCGAGAAGATTGATGCGTACAGCGTGCGGTTCCGCTTTCCCAACCCCTATCCGTTGTTTCGTGAGGTCCTGGCCAACGCGGGCTCGATCTGCGGATCACCGGCGCATTACCTCCGCCAGTATCATCCTGATCCTGCCATTGGCGATCAGGAATTGATCGCGCGGACGATGGCAGCCTACAAAGTGCCCAGCCCACGCTCGTTGTACGCCTTCATGAAACATTGGCAGAACCCCGAGCATCCGCGACTTTGGCCGTGGGTGCTTCGCACCTACCGGGGCGACCCGCCGCTGGTGTTCGTGCGCAATCCGTACTACTACGTGGTGGATCCTCAGGGCAACCAGTTGCCGTATATCGACCGCATCCAGTTTGATGTGCAGGACGGCCGGATGCTCGCGCTCACCGCAGCCAACGGCGGCGTGAGCATGCAGGGGCGACATATCCGCTTCGCCGATTACACCGAATTGATGAGTCGCCGCGAGATAGCCGGCACACGCGTGCTGCACTGGTATCCGGCATCACGCTCGTCATGGGTGATCAATCCGAATCTCAATCGCCGTGTTGATCCGAACGATCCGTCCACCGCCAAGAAAGCCGCCCTGCTGGCAGACAAGCGATTCCGCCAGGCGCTGTCGCTGGCCATCGACCGCCAGCGCATCATCCGCGCAGAGCAGATGGGCATCGGCGAGCCTTCGCAGGTCGAACCCGGCCCGGAATCGCCCTTCCACAATCCCCGACTGGCCAAGGCGTTTGTGGCATATGATCCCCAGCGCGCCAACACCCTGCTCGATGAGTTGGGACTCACCCTTCGCGATCGTGAAGGTTACCGCACCTTTGATGACGGCACGCGAATGACGTTTTTCCTGGACTTTACCGGCTTTACCGGTGTGGGGCCGGCGCAGTTCGTCGTGGATGACTGGGCGAAAGTGGGCGTGCGGGTGATCTTCCGGGAACGCGCCCGGCCACTGTTTTACACCGAGAAGGACTCCCGGGATTTCGACTTCAATGTCTGGACCGGCGAAAGCGACTTCATGCCGCTGCTCAAGCCGCGCTACTTCATTCCCAATGACACCGAATCATTTTACGCCGTCGGCTGGGCGCGCTGGTTCCAGCGTGGCGGATTTTATGGCCTGGGCACCGAGCTGGAAGGCGGCATTCCTGTTCCCACCGATCATCCGATGTACCGCGCAATTGCGCTGTTCGAACAAGCGCGCAATGAAACGGATCCCGACAGGCAGCACGAGCTGATCACCCAGGTCACCGACATCGCCGCCGAAAACGTCTGGACGATCAACCTCGCTACGCCCCCGCCGATCCCCATCATCGTCGACCAGGACATGCGCAACGTGCCGTCTAACGCCCTGTGGGGCGTGATCTTTTCCACTCCCGCCAACGCCGGGATCGAGACGTTTTACTTTGAACATCCACACATGTCGCCCGGCGCGATCGCGGAAACACAGGCAGCCATTCTCACACCAACCCTCCGTCCCGGAAATACCGCTGAATTGACCGACGACGCACAGCGTCGATCGCTCCTGGGCACGCTGATCCGCTGGCTGGCGGTAGGCGTGCCACTGCTGGGATGCACCTATCTCGCGGTGCGGTATCCGTTTATCGGTCGACGCCTGCTGATCATGATCCCGACCCTGACGGTCATTTCGCTGATCGTCTTTGCCCTGATCCAACTGCCGCCAGGCGACTTCCTGGCCACGCGGATCATGCTCCTTCAGGAAAGCGGCGATCCAGCCAACGAGCAGGCCATCGAAGATCTGCGCGAGATGTTCCATTTCGATGAACCGTCATGGAAGCTCTATCTGCGCTGGGTTGGCCTGCGATGGTTCATTACCTTCGATGCAGCCGACGAGGGGCTGCTCCAGGGGAATCTCGGCCGCTCAATGGAAACACAACAACCGATCAACAGCATGGTCGGCGACCGCATCCGCCTGACCATCGCCGTGTCGCTGGCGACCATCGTCTTTACCTGGGTGATCGCCCTGCCGATCGGCATTTACTCAGCGGTGCGGCAATACTCGACCGGCGACTACATTCTCACACTGATCGGATTCGTGGGCATGTGCCTGCCGGCATTCCTGCTGGCGCTGGTGCTGATGGCGGTGTCGGGCGTGTCAGGACTGTTCTCTCCCGAGTACGCAGCCCAGCCGGAATGGACCTGGGGCAAGTTCGTCGACCTGCTTAAGCACATCTGGATTCCTGTGGTGGTGCTCGGCGTCGGCGGCACGGCTGGCATGATCCGCGTGATGCGCGCCAACCTGCTGGATGAGTTGAAAAAGCCGTACGTCGTTACCGCCATGGCCAAGGGTGTGCGTCCCATGAAGCTGCTGATCAAGTATCCGGTGCGGCTGGCCCTGAACCCATTTATTTCCGGGATCGGTG
>CAZSJB010000066.1:8745-9681 GCA_964606625.1 uncultured Tepidisphaeraceae bacterium
CGGATCCTGATCGCGTCGCTGCCGATGGTGGGGCCGCTGCTGCTTCGGGCCTTGTTCAATGAAGACATGTACCTGGCGGGTTCGATGTTGATGGTGCTGAGCGTACTGGGTGTTGTCGGCACGCTGGTCAGCGATCTGCTGCTGCTTTGGCTGGATCCGCGGATTCGTTTTGAAGGGGGCAGCCGATGACGATCTCCACACCCCCTGCCGCAACGGCGCTGAGCATGCTGGCTCATTTCCCGTCCCCGCCGCGTAAAAAACCGCCAGCCAATGACGCGGCAACGCTCAGCCAGTGGCAGTTGATCCGCATGAACTTTGCCCGCCATCAGCTGGCCGTCTGGTCACTGCATGTGCTGGTGGTGCTGTACCTGATCGCCCTGCTGGCGGAGTTCGTCGCGCCGCTGGTACCCAATCATGGCGAACTGGATTTTCAGTATGCTCCGCCGCAACTACCCCGCTGGAACTGGGAATATGGCCTGCATGTACCGGTGCTGGAGCAGCGTCTTGACCCGATCACGCTGCGACGCACTTATGTGCAGTTGCCCGACCAGGTCGTACCGCTGGGATTTTTCATTCGGGGCGAGACATATCGGATGTGGGGGCTGTTTGAATCGAACCTGCACCTTTTCGGCGCTAAACCAAATCCTGACGGCACACCGGGTCGCGTCTACCTGCTGGGCGCCGATAGATATGGCCGCGACATCCTCAGCCGCGTGATCTACGGATCGCGCGTATCGCTGTCGGTCGGGTTGATCGGAATTGCCTTCACTTTCGTGCTGGGCATGACCATCGGCGGGATCTCCGGTTATATCGGCGGACGCACCGACACGTTTATCCAGCGGGTGATCGAGGTGATCAATGCCCTGCCGCAACTGCCGCTGTGGATCGCCTTGGGAGCCATCCTGCCGGCTGACTGGTCACCGCTGAGCGTTTACT
>CAZSJB010000067.1:0-9679 GCA_964606625.1 uncultured Tepidisphaeraceae bacterium
CTTGGTCTGGACCTGGTTCTTGAGGCTGGTGAGGCTGGAGCCGGCGCGAACGCTCAGGTCGTTGCGGGTGACACGGCCACGCGTGCCATCGCCATACTGCTGGACGAACGCCTTGGAGACGTAGCTGAAGCTGTTTTCGGGCGGGAGGATTTTCAGCCAGTCAAACTTGATGCCCACGACCGTTACGGGGGTGCCGCGATCGAGTTTCATCGTGGCGTAATCCCCTTCGCGCGGGCCGGATCGCACGTAGACATTGTCGG
Source organism: uncultured Tepidisphaeraceae bacterium (assembly GCA_964606625.1). Taxonomy (GTDB): domain Bacteria; phylum Planctomycetota; class Phycisphaerae; order Tepidisphaerales; family Tepidisphaeraceae; genus CALEKX01. Next base: position 261 of record CAZSJB010000067.1, read on the forward strand.
CGATGATCTCACCGGCGAACTGATATCGGGCATTGGCGACCTCGGCAGCGGAGGTCTCCTGGGCCGGGAGATGGTCAGGAAGCATCAGGTTTGACGCGCCGACCGAAACGGCACATACCAGCAGGACTTGGCGGGCGAGCATTGCAACACCTCCGTGTGCGTCAGGAGCCGGATGATCCATTTCACCGCTGCAATTACTTGCAGCGGCACCGGTCTGACTTGAATTGGTTAATCGGCCAACGGATTGCGCCGGGAAGGCTTGCCCGAGATCGGCACAATCCGCAGATGAATTATCTATACTGTGCAGATTCTAAAAGGCAAGCAATTGTTGCGCGTTTGGGAAAAATAGGACCCCTAATTGTCACGATAAACACCCCCTGCGTAAGGCGCGTCACGCAGGGACGAAGGCCTGGCGCCGCTGCCTGCATAGCCAACCCGCCTTTTGCCCCGTATCATTCCTGACATGGCTCGCAAGGACCATCCCAACTGGGCGCCGCGCATCCATAACCGCCGGGCGACGCACGATTACCACATCGAGGCAAAACTCGAATGCGGCATCGTTCTGACCGGATCGGAGGTCAAAAGCCTTCGCCAAGGCAAAGCCACCCTCCACGAAGCCTATGCCCGGGTCGAAGGTGGCGAGCTGTTCCTCCACAACATGCACATCGACCCCTACGACAAAGCCACCCTCGCCTGGAACCACGATCCCAATCGTACGCGCAAGCTGCTGGCGCATCGTCGCGAAATCAAAAAGCTGGAGCAGGAAACGAAAGTGAAAGGGGTAACCCTGATTCCGCTGGCGGTCTATTTCAAGGATGGCAAAGCCAAGGTCGAGATCGGCGTTGGCCGGGGCAAAAAGCAGTTCGACAAGCGCGAGAGCATCAAGCGCCGCGAGCAGGATCGTGCCGTGCGCCGGATGATGTCGCATCGGGGGTGAGATTGTTAAATGATTGAAGAGGGGGTGGCGTGCTGAGGGATCATTCCGTTTCCACGCCCGCGTTCAGCGGCGCCGCTTGCGGAGCGCTCTGGCGCGGGGGCAGGCGCAGGCGATGTTCTTCGCCGCTGGGGGCATAGGCGCATAACCAGGAATCGCCGTCGATGGATCGCAGCGCGAGATTGCCGGGAGATCGCTCGATTCGGATCGTCAATGCGTCGAACCGATCTGACAGATGTTCCTCAAATGCCGGCAGTAAATCGCGCAGTTCCTGTTCGGTTGTTTCTGCGTGGAGCTGGTCGGTCTGGATCAGATCCTTGGCAATATTCAGTTGCCAGCGCGGCAAGTGAAGTGCGTAGACGATGTCCCGCTGTGAACTCGCCTCTGCCGGGATCACAGGCAGGACGGTCCGCGCGATGGCTGCCGATGCGAACGTCAGCACGAGCGCGACAGCAACCGTATTCACAAATGTGCGATCCGGTGCCCTGTGGCCACGCAGTGCAACACCGCTGACGAGGGCGATAAAGATCCCCCCAAGTTGAAGCATGCCGAAGAACAAATCATGCCGTGCGGCCTTACCGTAGAAGTGCTGCCGCTGCGGCTGGACCGGCGAGAGGGTCATCTCCACGTCGCGGTCCATCTGCCGGGGCGACATGTCGGCTTGCAGCTTGGTGATGACGCAGCCGTCCCACATGCGCTCGATGGCATCGGGATGACCGATTTCGATGTTGAACCGCTCGGCCTCCACCATCGGGCCGGTGTAGTAATCTTTCCACTGCGACCCGTGCTTCAGGTCAAACCGGTCGGCTGCCACACAGTCGAAGCCCTCCGCCGAAGCCTGCTGGTCGGCGACGACGACCAGCTCGATCCGCGTGTCTGACTGGCCGATGGCTGTCAGTTTCATGGGAAAGACCGGCTGGGCTGCCGGGAAGGTGGCGACCAGCGGATGGGGCGTCGCCACGCCGCCGCCTTCGCGCACCAGGCGTGAAACCACAAAGCACCAGCCCCGGGCGATGTAGTCGTCGATGATCCCCTGTTCGGACGGCTCGAGGGGGGCGAGTTCCTGATCGGCCAGCCATTGTGACAGCGCCCCGGCATCATCGGCTCGCAGGATGGTGGCGTCGTAATTGCCCACACGCTGGGTCGAGGCGATGGTGATGCCATCGCCCACAGTTCCGCGCCCGCGGCCCAAAGAGGGAAGAAAGACAGAGATTATCACCAATGTGAGCAGGAGCGTCACCAGCACCGTGGCGGCAGATCGTGGGAAATAGATCGACATGGCCGCCCAGACAGCGGTGCAGATCAGCATGATCCGGGTCAGGTCACGAAACCCATCCAGGCGGCCGGTCACGCGCGGCTGGATGGCGTTGGAAACGGTCCTGAGTATCCCCGGATCACCTGCTTCCAGGCTGGTTGGTTCCGCCGGGAGGGGCAGGATCCAGCCGACATCCGGGCTGGGCGTATCGAAGCTCGATTCAACGAAGAGCGTCTCGATCCCGTCCTGATGCACGATCATCGCCCGCTGGACGGGAATGGCCGGTGGGGCGGGGTAGGCCTGTGTGCTCTTGAATCCCCCATTGGCCTCCGCCAGCGTCGCCAGCAGCATGACAATCAGCGTTGTTATCGATGCAATTCCATACCCGCGTGTCATCCAAACTCCTCTGATACCGCGTGGTTATCTTGGTCAAGTCGTGCCGGATGGCGGATCAGCTTGGAAAACCGGAACGTAATCTCCTCAAATCCGCAACGGACTTTGCTGGGGGCAGGTTCCCAACGCAGGATATGAGAAGCATGGATTTGACAATAGTCGATTCACAGGTTTTTGGCCGGTCTCAGCCGTTTCTGTGACACTCCGATTGTCGAGAAAAAAAGTCAACCGGGACGAAATATCATAGGGGAGGTAATCAGGGGCGGCGTAGTTTTAAGGGTGCACAACCGTCGATTATATTGCACATTAATGCGGTTGTCGCGCGCGGCGGGTTAATTGAAGAACTTGGGGACTGCTTGAGGGCAGGTGGAAATGAAGTTGATGCTTTGTTACATTTCGGACCGTTTGCCCTTGGGCAGACGGGCGTTTTCCACAGCGCGGACCACGGATGGCCGGCTGGACGCGCCTGCAAGATGCCTTCCCCTTCTTTCACAGGAGCCACGGATGGTCAAGCGCTCCCTACTAATGCTGTTGTCGCTGGTGATTGCCGGGGGCTGTCAATCGACTAATCAGCAGGTTTCGATGCTTCCACCGCCTACGTTTGACGGCCCGAAGGTGGATCGTCCTGCGCCGGCGCCGGTTGTGGTGCATCGTCCTGTGTCCACCCCCAAGCCCTCCGTCATTCGCGAAACGCTGCCGACCGGCTGGAAGCCTCCGGTTGCAGCGCGGCCGTGGCAATACATCGTCATCCATCACAGTGCCACCGGGACAGGCGGCGCCAAGGCGTTTGACCGGATGCATCGTGATCGTGGGTGGGATGAACTGGGATATCATTTTGTCATCGGCAACGGCACGGATACAGGGGATGGCGTGGTGGAAGTGGGGTCACGCTGGGTGAAGCAGAAGTACGGCGCTCACTGCAAGACCCCTGACAACCGTTACAACGATTTCGGCATCGGGATCTGCCTGGTGGGAGATTTTGATAAGAGCAACCCCTCGCCGGCACAGATGCGGGAGTTGGCAAAGTTGACCTCGTATCTGATGAAGACCTACAACATTCCTCCCAATCGTGTGATTGGTCATGGCGATGCCAAGCCCACCGAATGCCCGGGGCGAAACCTCAACGTGGCGGTGGTGAGACGGATGGCAACCCAGATGTTGGCTGAGTCCGGTGCGAATGGCGAGCCGGATGTGAGGGTGGCGGGTGGCGAACTGCTGGTCGATTCTCCCAGCCAGCCGTGATCGATTCCTCGCAGATGCCCCGCATTCCCGGAGCCGACGAAGGTCGCGGGTAAGAGAAGCACATTGTATTTATCCTCGCGCACGCTTGGATGGGCCCGTGAGAGGGCGGCGTACGCAGCATTTCGGGTTCGTGGGGGGGAGATACACACAGAAGGAATAACCATGCTGAAAAACAAGCTGCTGCATCCTCAGATTACAGCAGCCCTGGCGCGAGCGGGGCATTCGAGCAAGGTGCTGATTTCCGATGGCAACTATCCGCACTGGACCCGTCGCGGCCCGAATGCGGAAGTGGTGTATCTGAATCTGGCGCCGGGAAAAGTCACCGTGACCGAGGTGCTGGAAGTTCTGGCGACGGCAATTCCCATCGAGAAAGCCGAAGTCATGGACTACGCTCGCACCGGTCCGTATGCCCTGAAGGCAGATCCCGATGCCTGGGAGGATTATCGCAGGGTGTTGCAGGAGACTGATTGTGGGGGCAAGCTTGAATTGATTGAACGCTTCGCGTTTTACGATGCGGCCGGCACGCCCGATGTCTGCTTGACCATTGCTACCGGTGACCAGCGCATTTATGCGAATCTGCTGCTGACGATCGGAGTGGTAAAGGGGTGAGGGTCGCTCGGATGTGCGGTGATCCGCTGATCGCCCATGGTTTTGCGTTTCCCCGCCATGGCTGAACGATTCACATTTCCGCGATCGCGCCGCCTCGCTGGCCGAGAGGCGTTTTCGCGGGTGTTCGCGGGGAGAATGCGCCGATCGCGGGGGCCCTTGACGATCTATGCCTTGCCCAATTCCCTGGGGCATCCGCGGCTGGGGTTGTCGGTGTCGCGACGCGTCGGCACCGCGGTGCTGCGCAACCGCATCAAGCGGCTTTTACGCGAGGCATTCCGCCTCAGCCAGCACGAGTTACCCGGGGCATTTGATTACGTCATCGTGGTGCGTCCGCATCAGCCGTTGAAACTGGCAGATTACCAGCAAATCCTGCTTGATCTGGCGCACCGCCTGGCGGACGCCCAGCCACCCGCGAATCAGTAGCGATAAATGGCTGCGACCTCGGCACGGGTCGGCATGAGGTCGGGCGGAACAGTCAGCACCTGCCCATCCCGCTTGAGTACCATTTCCGCCAGGTCATCCAGCACGTCGTCGACGCCGGACTCGGCCACGCCGTCGATTTGAATCTGTCCGCTGGCTGGATCAAGCCTGCCGGGAATATGGGCATTTTCAGCCAGCAGCAGGGCGTCGACTCGGCCGGCTGCGGCGGCTTGTGCCACCTGATCAAGCAGCTCCGAGCCCATATTGTGGGCGCGGGCGGCCTGGTACTGATTGGCGAGATGTTCAATCCGCTGGCGGTAAATGGGTTGATAGATCTGCCACGCTTCATCGCGAATCCGTTGCTCAGGAAGGTGGTCGGGGTTCAGTACCACTCCCTGTTCCATGAGCATCGGATTGCGAGAGATCGCCCGCCACAACGGATGATACTGGGCTTCCGCGAACAGGATCAGAGGCAGGCGCTCCATGTGGGCATAGTTTTCCCGGATGCCTTTGTCCACCGCACGAATGAACTGTTCCACACTGCCGGGACGCGGGATGGCCTGGGCTTCGTCACTGGCCTGTTCCGGGGAGATGGCGACATCCCGTGCGGCAGTGACCTGCTGTTTCTGGGTCATTCCCGACAGTTCGTAGATGCTGCGCGGCGTGTCCTTCAGTTCGATGTCCCGCACTCCGAAGCGCGAGCCTTCCAGGAAGCGGATCTGCCCCTGGGTGAAGCAGAGGATGTGGTAGCGGTCTGCGCCTTGCATCATGCGAATAAGTGGTTTGACGTGGAAGCTGTCTGCCACCACGACCAGTTCTTTCACAGGCTGTTGCGTTTCGATGATGCGCAGGTAATCACCGGCAGCGAAGACAGCCATGCCATCCCGCGAACCGGTCCAGAATCCATGTGTGTCGACTTCCTTGCGGATGCGATCAATCAACTTGCGCGTTTCGCCTGGCGGATGCTGGCGCAGCAGCATTTCCTCGGCCCGACGCAGCAGGTTTTTGAATCGCACGGGATTTTCGCGTGCCGGCGGGGCACTGCGGTGCAGTGGCTGATAAATCGAGACGCACGGGGGCGTCCTGGGTTCCATCAGTTCATCAAGCCACGGAATCTGGGTCATTTTCATCGTCATAGCCTCCGAATGTGTCAGGGTGCTTCGCAAAAAGCGTTCCCCGGGAGGCGTAGTGCGACGAATGCAGACCCTGGCGAGGCGAAATCAACCGCCTGGAGGCGGGTTCAGGCGGCCTCTGCCTCGGATTCTGGGGGTGTGGCGATGGGGCTGCGATGCAGATCACGATCTTCCCAGGCGGTTTTGCAGCGGGTGTCGTAGCGCTCGATAAGGCCTTGGTTGACCCGCGAAATGTCCGGCTGTCGCGACAGTTCTACCAATCGGCTCATGTATTGATGGGCGGCGCGATCCTGGTGTAGCCAGATCGACAAAGCAACCAGTTGATAGATCGTCTTATAAAGGGGCGGTCCTTCCAGCAGCAGAAAGCCCTGTTTCAGCCAATCGAGCGCAGCGACCGCATGTGCGTCGATGTCCTGCGCAGTGGCACCTAACGACTGTCGCAACAGCATCAGCCGCAGGTGGTAGTTCGCCAGCCGAAGCAGCTCGATCGGCATGGTGTACTTGTTGCAGTTATACATCGTGGTGGAACAGTCGATGGCCAGCTCAAACGCCACGATCGCCTCCAGCGGGGATCGCTTGTCGGTGAAGAAGTCAGCCGACAGGCCGTTGGCAATCGATCGACGCACGTCTGTCCGGCCGCGGATGGCGCTGATCGTCTGCGCCGTATATTCGATCGGCTTGACCGACCGCTCCGCTGGGTCGTCAAAGTGGGCGGGATCGTTGGAGGCAAACAGGCACTGGGGGCAGACGGTGACCGTCAGCAGATTGAAATCCACAAAGTCGGCGCCGCGGGTCGGGGCGGTGTAGACCGGGATGTCAAAGAAGTTGATTTCCGTTTCAATGCGTCCGGCGCGCAGGACATAGCGGTCAAGGGTGACCGGTTCATCATGAAACGCGCAGGTTACCTGGTGGATCAGCAGCGAATTGTTTCCAGGGGCATGGCGGGTGGTGGAGCTTGACTGCTCCGTGATCATGCCGAGTTCCTGCTTTATTCGAAGCACGTTCGCCTGGGCGGCCCGGGCGGTCTGGGCAATGGTCGCGTAGGTCAGCGGGCGGATGAGAATGGAAAAGGGGTTGGTCGCCCGCAGGCGTTCGATCCGGATGCGATCCACGTTGGCAGGCACGACGATAATGATGCTGAGCGCGCGGGTGGCGTGGAATCGGCTGAGGATGCGGGAGACACTGCCCAGATCGGTGTCCGGGCGGTCGCCATCGATCAGCAGCAGGTCGGGGATCAGCTCCTTGGCGTGCTCAACCACATCCCGCTCAAGCGGGCAGACCGTGACCTCGAATCCCTCCTGGTTGAGCACCTGCTCAACCGCGAGTTGTTCGCGATCATTCACCAGTGCCAGAAGAACCCGCGGTTTGGCATCAAGCGGGCGTTTGTCAGCTGGGTGCGTCATGATGTTATGCGAAATCCTCCCATCAGCATGCCTGCACACAGGCTGCTATGGGTCCTTCATCGGCAGGGAAGGCCGGATTGCTTGGGTGAGTTGCGGGTTTCCCTGCCCAAACCCTGCCCGTCCGTGGCAAACCAAAGCCAGTTGGAGGTTTGTGACGATCTTGCAGGATGCACGGGCGTATTACCCTCAGACGGCGTCATGCCTACAATACTGTGAGCCATGGATACCAGACCTCAACGAAAATTGGCGGACTATGACTTGATCGAGCCCATCGGTGAGCGCGTGGTCATCCGAAAAGATGACAACAAGCGCGAAACGCGCAGCGGGATCGTGCTGCCGGACAGCCACGAAATCCCTGTCCTTACCGGGCGGGTGATCGCCATCAGCAAGGCGATCGAAAATGACGAGGATCAGACCATCCGCCAGTATGACAAGGTGCTGTTTGATCCGCGGGAAGCCATTCCCGTGGAATTGGAGCATGACAATCGCCTGTTTGTGGTCCATATTGACCGCGTACTGGCGATTTTCCGGCGCTCCGATATGAAGAAACCTCAAGAGGATGTGTAACGGACGCTTTTGGACGCGCCAAACAGGTTAGTTTTCCAAGAAAGGGACTTTAAACGATGTCGAAAAAGGTTGTGTTGGTCGGGCACTGCGGTGCCGACAGTTCGTTCCTGAAAATGGCGGTCCAGAAGGCGGATCCGGAAGCGACAGTGGTGGTGGCCAACGATGCGGCGGATTTGAAGCGGGAAATTGCCGAGGGGGCGCCCTTGGTGCTGGTAAACCGTGTGCTGGAATATGGATATGAATATGAGGAGGGGGTGCAGTTGATTGCCGCATGGCGCAACGTCAATCCGGCAGCCCGCTGGATGATGGTCAGCAATTATCCCGAAGCCCACGAAGCTACTGCCAAGGTCGGCGGATTGCGGGGATTTGGAAAGCGAGAAATCGGGTCGCCCCGGGTCACTGAACTGATCCGTACGGCGCTGACCGCCTCCGAAACCGCTCCTGCGAACGTTAAAGCCGGATGAGCCCGCTTGGGGTGCGATAATCCGCACTTTTTTCGCGAAACACTGGACATTGGGAATAATTCAGGCGTATGGTTAATTAACACTAACGAAACCGTTCGACACGTGTCTAACCGGGTGCAGGCAATCAACCGGGAGGCGCGATGCAGAATCAGGTTTCAGTGATAGGAATGATTGCTGCCGCAGCGTACCTGATTGTTTGTGGAGTGCTGCTGGCAATGATTTGAGACACACAGCGTGAGGGAGTGGCCCCTTTCCCCAACTGCGTCACTCTCCTCACCGATAAGCTCCTACCCTCCCCCTGAGCCCTGGATGTCTTCCCCGCATCCGGGGCCTTTTTTTGCGCGCATAGAATGGGCTTGATGAAGGGCTGTGGTGGATTATTGCTCGCTGAGCGCCAATCGCCGGATTTCTGACAGGCGCATGCCGTTATCCTGCGCGATCCGGCCAAGCCGTTGATCCGGGGGAAGATCAGGGTCCACGCCTAAGCGCGTGCAGAGGGTAGCAACATCCACCCGAAGCAGCTGGGCTGCCTCGCCCAGGGTGGTCGAACCCCGCAAGGCCATGCTGCGGGTGGTGAGGTGAGCCGGCAGCGCGCCTGCCTGAGTCTGTACGCTCGATCCCGCGATCGCTACAAATCCCCACAGCCCCAACGCCAGCACCACGCCGGTGGTCACCCCGGCAAGCTGGCTTGCCCGCTTCGACGGGGCGCCCTGCTTGCGGGCGAACACCCGGCCAGCCATTGTGCAGACCCACCGCCAGTGCAGGGCCACGTGCACAATCACCACACCGACGAGAACCACCGCCAGCCACCAGTGAATATCCCCCCATGCATGCCGGTCCAGCCCCCACAGCGTTCGCTGCTGGCCACTTCCGGGCGGGAGCACCCATCGCAGCATCACCCCTGTCAAAACCATTGACAGCGCCAGTAGCGCGGTGATCGCATCGATCAGGACATTGAGTGTGTTTCGTGTCATGGCATCCCTCATTGAGTAAAGACGC
>CAZSJB010000068.1:0-5616 GCA_964606625.1 uncultured Tepidisphaeraceae bacterium
GCTGATCCTGGGAGGGATCCGCTGGCAGCGCGAGCACGAAAACCTTGAGGTAATGGTCCTGAAGGACATCAGCCAATCGACGTTGAACGTGCGCGATTATCCCGGCCGAGTTCACGGTGAAACCCTGCAATATGCCCTGGAGCAATTCCTCCAGGACAGCTCCGCCAAACCATACAAGCCCGATGGGGATCGGATTGGCGTTATCAGCTTCCATTCAGATGCCCAGATCGATGCCATGCCCCATGAGCGGTTGATGCTCGAGTCGCGCACGCAACGCGACGTGGGCAGCGGCACCGATGTCGCCAGTGCGATTCAGTTGGCGCTCGCTACGCTCAGCCGCGATGCGATGCACCGGCTGCTGCTGATCTGGGATGGCAATATGACCGGCGGGGATCTGGAGCAGGCGCTCAGTGCCGCGGCGTCAGCAGGTGTGCCGATCGATGTTTTGCCCCTTCGTTACAACGTTCAGAACGAGGTGATGGTCGATCGCTTCGTCGCGCCCACCTGGAAACGTGAATCAGAGGAGTTTCATCTCGAGGTTGTCCTGCGCAGCACCAACACGGTTCCGGTCGAGGGGGAGTTGGAGCTATATCACCAGAACCTGCCGATGGATCTCGATCCAGCCACGCCGGGCGTGCAAAATACCCGGAGGATCACGCTGCGGCCGGGCGTACATGTGGAGCGCATTCCCGTTCCCGGCCAGACCCAGGCTGGGGTGCATCAATTCCGCGCAGAGATTCGTGTTCCCAATGTTGAGATTCTGCAGACAGGTGGTAGGGGAGCCCAGGGTGCAGGCGATACGCTGCTACAGAACAACAGTGCCACCGCGTTCACGTTCGTTCGCGGCCAGGGAAAGATGCTCTATATCGACAACAGCGTGGATGGCCAGGGCCATCTGCTGGCAGAGGCCTTGGAGCGTGAAGGGGTGACACTGGATCCAGAGCGGCGTATGGTCGACCAGTTTCCCAATGATCTTGTGACCCTGCAGAATTACGATGCCGTCATTCTGGCCAATGTGCCGCGAGGAATAGGTGGGCTAAGCGAGCACCAGCAGCAGATCCTCGCCAGTTATGTCCACGACATGGGTGGGGGGCTGTTGATGATCGGCGGGCCGGATGCCTTTGGCGCCGGTGGATGGCAGGGCTCGCGACTGGAAGCGATCCTGCCGGTGGACATGGACATTCCTGCCCATCGTCAGATTGCCAAGGGGGCCCTGGTGCTGATCATGCATTCGTGTGAAATGCCAGATGGCAATTACTGGGCGGAGCAGTGTGGGATCAAGGCGGTGGAAGCGCTCAGTAGTGGGGATGAGATTGGCGTGCTGAGTTACGGCTGGGGCGGCCAGGGGCCAGGAGGGACGCAATGGGACTATCCGCTGTCAGCCAAGGGGGATGGTGCAAAGGTGATCGCGGCGCTCAAGAACCTCCAACACGGCGACATGCCCGACTTCGGCGAAGCGATGACCATTGCCCTTCGCGGCCGGGACGGCCAGAAGGGGCTGCTTCAGTCCGATGCCCGGCAGAAGCACGTCATCATTATCTCCGATGGGGATCCCAATCCACCGCCACAGTCGCTGGTGGATGAGTACATCCGGGCGAAGATCTCAGTCAGCACCGTCAGCGTCTATCCCCATGGCAACTTCGTCCCTCCGACGATGGAGAATCTCGCCCGCGCCACTGGCGGGAAGTACTACGGACCGATCAACGCTAATTTCAACCAGCTTCCGCAGATCTTCATTAAGGAAGCGACCGTGGTCCGACGATCGTTGATCCATGAACCTGGTCCGGATGAACCACCGCTGCGCCCGCTGTTCACGCCGACGGACAGTGACATGGTCAAGGGGCTGGAGGCGGTGCCGGATCTTTACGGCATGGTGCTGACCAGCCGCAAAGCAAGTCCGGAGATTAAGGTTCCGCTGATTGCGGGCCCTAACAAGGATCCGCTTCTGGCGCATTGGCAGACGGGCCTGGGCAGAGCGGCCGTTTTTACCAGTGATGCCCATGCTCGATGGGCGGCGCAATGGGTCAACTCCGATCTGTACGACAAGTTCTGGGCGCAGGTGGTGCGAGCGCTGGCACGACCACCGATGAGCAGCGATTTTGATATCCAGACCATCCAGGAAGGCAACCATGCCCGGGTTACCGTTGAAGCCATCGGCCAGGACACCGGCCATCTCAACTTCTTGAGTATCCGGGGGCAGGTGGTTGGTCCTGACATGGAGCCGCGCGATATCCGGTTGGTCCAGACCGGACCAGGAGTTTACCAGGCAGAGTTTGATACGCCGGATCCGGGCAATTACGTCGTGGTTCTCAAGTACCAAGGGAGCGGTGACGAAGCGGGCATGCTCCTCAGCGGGGTCGCGGTCAATACGTCGCCGGAATTGCGCGATCTGCGCAGCCAGGATGCGATGATGGAGCTGGTCGCTTCGCGCACCGGGGGGCGCATTCTCGAGCCATGGAATCCGGAAGCAGCGAATCTCTTCAGCCGCGAAAATGTCCGTCGGACGGCTTCGCCCATGCCGGTGTGGGATCGCCTCCTGCCGGTCGCGCTGGCGTTGTTTCTGCTGGATGTGGCCACCCGTCGCATCGCCTGGGATTGGGCGTCACTCAAGCGGGCTTACGCTATAGCCACCGATCGTGTGCGTGATTTCACCACCACCCGCAAGGTCGAAACGCGCCAGTCGCTGGATGCGCTCAAAAAGGTCCGTACGGAAAGTGCTGCGGAGACGATCCAGGCAAAGGGATCGCCACGGCCTGATCCCAGCGCTCGTTTCGAACCTGTGGATATGGTGGAAGGCGATCTTACCCAGGTGGTTGGAGGGGCTGAGCGTAAACCTGTTCCCCCGATGTCCAAGACATCCGAACCGCCCAAGGGGCTGCAGGGTGACCGCGAAGGCGACACCCTGGGTGGTCTCATGGCTGCCAAGAAACGCGCCCAGGAACAGTTCAGGGAGCGACAGGATGGAAAGAAGTAAACAATTTGTCCCAGAGGACGTTGCCCGTTCCGGCTGGAGTGCAAGGCAATATCGGTTCACTCAATTGGACGGAACTGTGTTAATCTGTGTTCCATCTGGGGCCCCAAAAAACAGGAGCGAGAATGGCATTTCCTAACCAGCAGAATGTTCCCGGCGTTGATCCGCAGGTCGAGCAGCTGACCGAGGAGTTTCGCAGGGATTACCGGGCGGTGCAGGCTGAGATCGCCAAGGTGATCGTCGGCCATGAGGAGATCATCGATGGCGTGCTGACCTGCCTGTTCGTCGGCGGCCATGCCCTGCTGGAAGGCGTGCCGGGGCTGGGCAAGACGGCTCTTATCCGTGCCCTGTCGCAGGCGCTGCATCTGGAGTTCAGCCGTATCCAGTTTACGCCCGACCTCATGCCCGCCGACGTGATCGGCACGAATGTGATCATGGAATCGGAGAGTGGTCGCCGTGAGTTTACGTTCATGCATGGGCCGATCTTTTCGCAGATTGTGCTGGCTGACGAAATCAACCGCGCCACGCCCAAGACCCAGTCCGCCCTGCTGGAAGCCATGCAGGAAAGGCAGGTCACCGCTGGCGGGCAGATCCGCAAGCTCAAACAGCCGTTCTTCGTCATGGCGACGCAGAACCCGCTGGAGCAGGAAGGTACCTATCCGCTGCCCGAAGCGCAATTGGACCGGTTCTTCTACAAGTTACTCGTGCAGTATTCCGGCCGGCAGGAGTTGCATGAGATTCTCAACCGCACCACGGCCGGCCATGCACCACAGGTCAACCCGGTGTTGGATGACCAGAAGATCCTACAGCATCAGCAACTGGTTCAGCGCGTGGTTATCGCCCCACATGTGCAGGATTACGCCATCCGCATCACGCTGGCGACGCACCCGCAGGGAATGTTCGCCATTCCGATGACCAACCAGTTCCTGCGCGTTGGAGCCAGCCCCCGCGCCGCCCAGGCAATTGTGCTGGCCAGCAAGGTACGGGCACTGCTCGATGGCCGCTTTCACGTCAGCTTCCAGGACATTCAGGACGTCGCCATCCCCGCCATGCGCCATCGCGTCATCCTCAACTTCGAAGGCGAAGCCGAAGGCATTACCACCGACATGGTTCTGGAAAAAATCCTCGCTGAGACACCAACCACCGTGGAAGATGGTGCGCCGGTGTAAAACTCGCACGCGATTTGCCCCTGTGGTTGGCAGCCATCGAGAGAATGAGCTGTCTGGGAAATTCAGAGGAGGCAGAGGCATCAACCGGGCGAGGATGAGCGAAGGTGAATCAAACACCGGAGTACAGAACGGAGGTTCAGCCCCTGAATTACCCACAGGTCACGCGCCAGACGCTGCGACGACGGGCGGTGCGGCGCGCGGCGCCGGTAGGCGTGGTTGGGATCCTATGTGTAGGTGGGGCGCTTGTGCTGCTGATCTTTGTACCGCGTCAATCCTGGGTCATCAATGCCGCCATGGCTGGACTCTGGATCGGTGTGTCGTGTTTGCTGGTTGCACTGTGCATGCTGTTTAATTACCTGGACGACTTTATGGGCTGGTGGAAGTAGCAATGTGCGGGTGTTCGGATCAGCCGGGTGACCCAGGCGATTATCAGGCGATTATAAGGAGAGCCGCTATGGCAGACGAACTCGAGCCGATTGACTATGCCACACCACCTTCCGATCCTCGTCTGACGCGGGTCTACAAGGCTGCCGATCCACTGGAAGCCGAGTTTGTGCGGGGGCTGCTGGAGAACGAAGGCGTGCCGGCTGTGGTGCAGGGATCGCACATGGGCGGCTGGTATGGGCCGGTGGTAGGACCGCTGGTTGCACCGACGGTGCTGGTGCGCGAGGCGGATCTGGCGGCGGCGGAGGAGATCGTGGGTCGCTACATTTCCGGTGAAGTCGAAACCGGCGAGCCCTGGACCTGCCCGCAGTGTAATGAGCAGATCGAAGGGCAGTTCACCGCCTGCTGGAACTGCGGCGCCACACCGGATTGGGATGGACCCACGCCGGCGATTCCACTTGATGGGGAGGCACTGGATTACCACCGCGACGATCTGCCCGATGACATGGACGATCTTCGTGAAGATGATGAGGGGGAGGAGTATTAGATGTTCTTTTTTCGCCGACGCAAATCCATGCCGATGCTGATCACGTTGACGCTGATTGCCCTGGCGGCTGGGGCAGCGCTGGTCTGGTGGTATAAGGGGCTGATCGAAAGCGCCATAAATCCAGGATGACAGCCGGCGGCTCTATGGGCGATCATTCGCATATCTGAACTTTCAGGTGTTGCCGGCTGGGCGGTGGCCGGGCGACAGGATATGGGAAGGAGCTGCTCGTGTTTGGGATGCTGGCTGCTGCGGCAGATGTTGTGACCGGGCCGGGGATTGGATCGCTGTTTTCCGTTGAAGCGATCGTCGCGCTGCTGACGCTGACCGCCCTGGAAATCGTGCTGGGGATCGACAACGTCGTGTTCATCGCGATCCTGGCTGACAAGCTCCCAGCCGAGCAGGGCCGCCGTGCTCGCATGCTGGGGCTGACCCTGGCGATGGGCATCCGCATTGCGCTGCTGCTGAGCATCGCCTGGATCATGGGGCTGACCGCGCCGCTGTTTGGAATCCCTGCCTTCTGGACCGCGGAAGCCGGCGACCAGTTC
>CAZSJB010000068.1:5626-9670 GCA_964606625.1 uncultured Tepidisphaeraceae bacterium
GATCTCCGGTCGCGACCTGATCCTGATTACCGGCGGGCTGTTCCTGATCGGCAAAAGCACCTACGAGATTCACGACAAGCTCGAAGGGGAGCCGCATCACACGGTGACCAAGGTTGCCGCAGCCAGCTTCTCGGCTGTGCTGATCCAGATCCTTCTGCTGGATATTGTCTTTTCACTGGATTCGGTAATCACCGCGGTGGGGATGGTCAAGACCGATCCGAGCGCGCGATGGGTCGGGCTGACGATTATGATCGCTGCCATTGTGATCGCGGTAGGGGTGATGCTGCTGTCTGCCGGGGCGGTGTCGGGATTCGTCAAGCGGCATCCGACGATGAAGATGCTGGCGCTGTCGTTTCTGCTGCTGATCGGCGTGATGCTGGTGGTGGAGGGGCTGCACGGCCATATTCCAAAGGGTTACATCTACTTTGCGATGGCTTTCAGCCTGGGTGTCGAACTGATGAACATGCGACTGCGCAAAGTGAGTAAGCCCGTTCACCTCCAGCAGAGTTATGTGGAATCGAAGGATACAGATGCTTACGGGGACATTGCGACCGAGAAAAGCTGAGCGTGATACTGGATCTCTGTAGTGCCCCCGTGCCTCACACATCGCCGGAGACATTCTTCGCAGCGGGGGTATCGTTCCCGTTCTGTTCATCGGGTTTCTCAACCGCGCCGCGTCGCTGCAGATATCGCGCAACCACCCAACAGAGCAGGGCCCACACCAGCCCGGCGGTCCAGCCAGCCAGCACATCCGTTGGATAATGCACACCCATGTAGATGCGGCTGACGCCGACGAGAAACGCGATCAACAGCGCCAATGTCAGGAAGTAGATCTTCGCCGACTGTTGCGACACCAGTTGCGCCAGCAACACGCCCAACGTCAGATACACAGCCGATCCGATCATCGCATGTCCGCTGGGGAAGCTGGGCGAATGGGCAATCGACAGATGCGGTACGTCATCCGGTCGGTCCCGATTAAACGCCTGCTTCAGTCCCCATGTCAGGACCATTGCGCCAATCGTGGCAGCCAGCACCAGCCCGATCGCATGATACTTGCGCACCAGGAGCAGATATCCACAAACCGCCAGGGTGACGCCGACCGTCACGACCATCCCGCCCAGGGCGGTCAGATCCCGCCCGGCTTCGTGAAGCCACCTGGGCCCGATCGGCGTAGCCGGATCATCTGCCTGTCGCAATGCCTTGATCATCCAGACATCGAACGTCTGAGTCTCTCCCTCCATCACCTCGTCAGCCAGTTCGATGAATCCCCATGTGCCCACCACGATGATGAGCAATACCGCGAGCATCAGCGGACCGCGATCGGCGATTTGGCTAAATATCCCTAAGAGTCGATCCTGCATCGCTCCCAGAGTATGGATATCCATAGCATATCGCCAAGGGCCGTTCGAGATCACACCTCACGATCCACAGCCGCCGCCACACGACGGATGGCTGCCATCATGTCGGCGAACTGCTTGAGGTTCAGTGATTGGGCGCCGTCGGTCATGGCGTGTTCAGGATCATGGTGCACCTCGATAATCAATGCATCAGCGCCGCACGCGACGGCGGCTTTGCACATGTCGGGAACGAGGTGGCTTTTGCCGGTGCCGTGGGACGGGTCGACCACGACGGGCAGGTGACTGCGTCGATGCAACTCGGGCACGATGGCCAGCGGCAACGTGTTGCGGACGTAGTCCATTTCAAAAGTACGGATACCGCGTTCGCAAAGCATGACATGCGGATTGCCGCCGGCAAGGATGTACTCCGCCGCGAGCAGGAACTCCTCGAGCGTACTGCTCATCCCGCGTTTGAGCAGGACGGGTTTAGTGGTCTGACCGACTTTCGAGAGCAGGTTGAAGTTCTGGGCGTTTCGGGCGCCGATCTGGAGGACGTCAGCGTATTCAACGCAGGCGGGAATCTGATCGATGCTCATGACCTCCGTGACGATCGCCAATCCGGTCTGTTCGCGCGCCTCTGCCAGATATTTCAGTCCTTCTTCGGCCAGTCCCTGGAAGGCGTAGGGACTGGTGCGCGGCTTGAATGCGCCGCCCCGCAGGGCCACGGCGCCGGCTTCCTTCACAGCGTGAGCGATTTCCAGAAGCTTGGAGCGATCTTCGACCGAGCAAGGTCCGGCGATCACCGGAATCTTCACTCCGCCCACCACCCCGCCGAGCGTTCCGCCCAGCGGGACCAGCGTCCGCTCGGTTTTCACCTCCGACGACGCCATTTTGTACGACGCAAGGATGGGCACGACCTTGTCCACACCCTCAACCAATTCCAGGCGAGATTTGTCCTTGAACCGGTCATCACCGATACAGGCGACGACGGTTCGTTCAGTTCCGACGATGACGTGTTCTTTCAGTCCCATTCCACGTACCAGTTGAACGACATGCTCTACCTGCTGTTCGGTCGAGCGGGGTTTCATGACGACAATCATTTGGGGCCTCCGGCGGAGTTGTTACTCGTCATTGGTTACTGGTCATGCGGATCGACGTAAGGTTGTGAACGATGACGAGTAACCCGTGGCAAATGCCTGGTAACCAATGACAAAGAACCAATAAAAAAGCCCCAGGACTGCGTCCTGAGGCTGGGAAATTCTTTCCATTAACGAATCACACGACCATCAGAACGCAGCTTGTCCGGGCGGATAAAAATATCCGTTAAACCAGAAAGCAAAGCTGGCGAACTGGGTCGTCATTACCAAAAAGATTATCGCATGATTGGGCGATGTCAAATGCAATTGGTGGATAATCAGCAGTCTGCGATCCACCGTTTGCAGGGCGATCTTTGATTCACTGGCTTTGTGGTGAGGGCGTCCTGGGCTGTTTGCGCAAGGCGTCTCGGGCTGTGAGGGCGAGCTCAGCGGCAGCGGCGGGGGTATCGGCCATGGCGGTGAGATGGCCCATTTTCCGGCCGGGACGGGGGATGGATTTTCCGTAAAGATGCAGTTTTACGTTAGGGTTGCGCAGGGCGGCAGCCCAGTTGGGGGTGCCGTCAGCCCAAAGGTCACCCAGCAAGTTGACCATGGCGGCTGGACGGAGCAGGGTAGTGGATCCCAGCGGCAGGTTGCAGACAGCCCGTAATTGCTGCTCGAACTGGCTGGTCTGGGAGGCATCAAACGTGAAATGTCCGCTGTTGTGGGGGCGGGGGGCGAGTTCGTTGATCATCAGCCTCCCATCGCGTGCCAGGAAGAACTCCACCGTCAGTACGCCAACGACATCCAGCACTTCCAGCACCCGGCGGGCGATGGCGACGGCTTCGGCGGCGACAGCCGGCGGAACATCGGCTGGCGCGACCGTCAGATCGAGGATGTGATTGCGGTGGGTATTGTCGACCACGCCCCAGTCACACAGCGATCCGTCGGCGCCGCGCGCCGCGACAACGGAGACCTCTTTTTCGAAGTCGATAAAGGCTTCAAGAATGGCTTCGCTCGTGCCGAGTTCATTCCAGGCGGCAACAAGGTCGGATTCGGGAGTCAACTTGATCTGTCCCTTGCCGTCATAGCCAAATCCGGCGGTCTTGAGAACCGCGGGCAGGCCGATTTGCTCGGCTGCCTCCCTGAGGGAGTCGGCGCTGTCGATTCGCCGGAAGGGGACGACCGGGAACCCGTGATCGCTCAGCCAGGTTTTTTCGCGCAGGCGGTGCTGCGTGATGTGCAGCACCTGACCATCCGGCCGTACCGGCACGAACTGGGCGGCTGCGGCCGCAGTGGCAGCCGGGACGTTCTCAAACTCGAACGTCACCACATCGACCGCCTGGGCAAAGGCCCGCACACGATCCAGATCATCGTAGGACGCAGTGATCTCCTGATCCGCCACCTGTCCGGTTGGGGTATCGGTGTCGGGTGAGTAGGTAATCACCCGATAGCCCATCCGCCGGGCTGCAATGGCAAACATTCGCCCCAACTGGCCTGAGCCAAGTACGCCAATGGTAGAACCGGGAAGAACAGGTTGGTGGGGATCACGCATGACGGCGGAATTGTACGGCGGTATGCGGCAGGTGAAAGGGGGCGCGGGAAAATGTCGCAAGACGGCGACAAAGCTT
>CAZSJB010000069.1:0-9610 GCA_964606625.1 uncultured Tepidisphaeraceae bacterium
TCACGATAAGTGGTAAAAAATCACTGTGCCCCCCTTCCCCCTTGTCCAGGTTCCGCTTAGCCAGCCACCCGAGGTTCTCCAACTGGGACCGGGCTATCACGGACGAAGTCCGGTGCAACGATATCGCCTTCCAGGACTGTGGTGTCTGCACCTGTACAGCTATTTCGCAACGGTCCTCATCGACAATTATCGATTCGACATCCGTCCGGGATACGTCAGTCTCATCCCACCGGATACAGCCATGAAATACCATTACCGTGGGATTTCGACGCACCTGTATGCCCACTTTCACCTGCCGGATGAAGGGCCGTCGATGGCTGTCCCGCTGATGCAGGATGCGGGCGATCAGTTCGAGCGGATGGCATCGGTGCTTCAGCAGGCCATCGCGCCGCCGGCGCACCATCCCGCCCGCTGGTGTGCGGCGGTCTGGAGTGTGCTGTGGCAACTGGGGGATCTTCCTTCAGCGAATACCTCTGATGCGCGGCCAGGGCATCCGGCTGTGGCGCAAACGCGCACGTGGATCGAACAGCATCTCGCCCAACCGATTCGCATCAGTGACCTCGCTCGCCGCGTGGACTTGTCACACAACCATCTCACGCGGCTGTTTCATGCGGAAATGGGCATGACCATCGTCCAGTACATCCGTGATCGGCGGCTGACCTTGGCGCGCCACCTGCTCACCCATACCACGCTGCCGATCAAGGCGATTGCGATTCAGGTCGGCATGACCGACCTACAGCAGTTCAACAAGTACATTCGCCGCGGACTGGGCACTTCGCCCCGCGCGTTGCGCGGCTGATCCGCCACTCAATCCGCCCTACGTGGGAAAGGTACCGGCTTGGCCCTCGTCGCGGACGGGACAGCGAACGATACTGAGCAGGTCAGCTGTGGTGCAGGTGCAGATATTGAGTGATGGAATGCACGCAGGTCATTCGCGCTCGCTGGCCAGGCACCACATGAACTTATTGCCCATCAGGTCCTGCCCGGTACTGGCAATACCGCTGTAGCTGTAAAACGCCCAGTCCGTCGGCGAGAGGTCCATCCAGCGGACGTGACCATCGATATAGGTCACGTTTACTCCCCTGCGCTGATGGGTAACCGTCGAGTAGATCTCATCTCCGAAACCGAGCTGGCCCTGGGTGCTGAGGCACATGATCTGGGCACGATGATGAGGAATGGCGGGCCCTGGGGCATTCCAGCCGCCGTTCCGGCCCGGCTTGCCAAAATGACCTTTGGACTTGTTGGTCTGCCGAGCGGCATCGGAAAAGACATCGTAATAAGGGACGGTATTCAGGACATAAGATCCCTGGTTGGCGTATCCGAAGCCGACCGGTTCGCCATCGCTTCCGATCTCGATTTCAGACAGCAGCCACTCTCCATTGCGCGACAGGTTCGGCCCGCCCGCGGTGAAGAAATCAGGACATTCCACAACACGACTGTTGGGCAGGTATTGGCCACCAATCAGGACGCCGACACCATACCATCGCGGTGCGGTGACCGGCACCGCCTCCCACGGATAGCGCCCCCAGCCGTTAACGTAATCCGCCCCTTTGACATTGTTCTGCACATTGGTGCCGGGAAGGTAATTACGGTTATCGTTCGCATACATCGCCATGGCTGTATAGATCTGGTGGTGATTGCTTGCGCACACGGCAACATTGGCAGAGAATCGTGCCTTGTTGAGCGCAGGCAGCAGAATTGATATCAGCAGTGCAATGATGCCGATTACCACCAGAAGTTCGACAAGGGTAAAAGCCCTGGGATGAGAGAGGCGATGAGGGGCATTCTGTACGACTGGGAGCGGGACGTGGGTCATGACAGGACCTCCGCGATGAGAAAGTCGTTAACAGCCGCCGGCGGGGCAACCTTCCCTCGTTTTGCCCCGCCGGCATGAAGTTTCTGGCTCAACGCTGTCGGCGGCGGCGCAGCATCGCCAGCTCGCCCAGGGCGAGCAGCGACATGGATACCGGTTCAGGAACCGGCGTTGGCGCGACAAAGTCAGCCAGCGGCGTCACACGGACATTGTCAAACTGCACCACCACCGGAAACAGCGTCTGCCCGGCTGCATCCAGGCCGACCTTACTGTCGGCAAAGACGCGCAGGGTCGGTCGGGTCTGGTTGCCGCCGATCTGACCAGTATTGAAGATGCCGTAGATGAACAGCCCCTGGGCGGCGTGAGGTTCATCCCACGACACGCGCATCTCCAGCTCGTTGCTGACATCGGCCAGGTCGATCGTCGCCCGCATGTGATGGTCGGCATTGCCGATGACCCAGACATAGGCGCTGACGACATAATCCGTGTTTTCCTGAAGCGCCACCGGCCAGTGATCCGCGGCCTCAGCCTGCTTCATGTATCCCGTGTAGGCTTCATTAGCGAGTCGGGCACTTTGCGCCTGAAATGCGAAATTGCCGAAATAGCTTTCGTGTCCCGCCGGAACATGAACGGGCGTTGCAGTCATGACTGCGGAGTTCATGCTGTTCCAGTTGATGGGAAACTGGGGCGTGTCGCCGTTCAGGTTCTGCTCAAACCCTCCATTGGGAGCCAGGGTGGAATTGGTGACCTCCGAACCGATGACCATCTGGCTGAGAGGAATCTTGACAATGGTTGCGTCCGCGTGAGATGCCCACCCCAATAACGCAACAATCGGAAGAAATGCAGCCGCGCATGCAACGCCTTTCATGAGGCTCCTCCTGTTTGAAATGCCATGAAGACCAGCAGTCTCCACAGATGCGATTTTTGCCCGTCACGCCGCGAAAGAGATGATTCACGATGCAGCGAGCCTGCGATTGGACACACGTTGCGATGCAAACAGACAGATACCTTGCGGGATTGATCCATACGAGACGCGCATCCGGATCAATCCGGATCACAACGATACGATCAATCATCGGCCAGGCGCCGCAGTGTTAGCGACGGCTGGCGGTCACGGCAACCTGGCCGTCACCTGCAATCTGCGGATCGGTAACGCTAGGGGCTTCTGGTCTGGTCGACTCACCGTAGAAGATGGTGATATCGGACGGCTGCACCAGCAAGGACCCGACCCATTCACCAGTTTTCATCCACTCCAGCGCCACCCGCAGATAGGGCCGCAGATCCTGCAATTCCAGGCAGGTCACGCTGGGAACCAAGTATTGCGCCATCCCTTCCCCGTTGACGGTGCAGACGGCCACGTCTTTCCCGACCTGGTATCCGCACTCGTAAAAGGCGCGCATTGCACCGACGGCGGCAGCCACCGTGGTGCAAAAGAGGCTGGTCGCTTTGAACTGACCGCTTTTGAGGATCGGAAGCATCGTGCGGTAGGAGTTCATGGGCGATCCGTCCGGATCGTTGATCAGCCGCCCCTTGATCCCGTGGGCCATTCGCCACAGTTGCCACTGTTCGATCCGCTGCTCCATAGCGTTGTACGCGGCGCACTCGGTATTGAGGCAGTCGACCGATTCGTGACCCTGCTCCTTGAGATGGTCCAGCAGCTTCTGAACGAACACCGGCGGAAACAGGCGCACCGACCGCACTCCGAGGTGCGACAGATCCGTGTTCAGCACGACTGCGGGCGTCGCCCCGTCGCGCATGCGGTCGATCAGCCACGGGGGCATCGGCTCGGGGCGCGGGAACAGGAAAACACCATCAAACCCATCAAAGACATCCAGAATCTGCGCATCGTCCCAGTGGGTATAGAGAATCGGCCGCACGCGAGCGCCGATCTCGGCTGCAACCTGATCCAGCGCGGTGCGGGTTCGCTGCACTTCCGCAGACTGCGTGGTGTGGGCAAGAAATGCGAGCTGAAGCGGAACAGGATTGCCGTCGCTGGCCCGGCTGACTGCTAAGCGTCCATTGGGCTGACGGATCAGCAGGCCGCTGTCAATCAGGTGCTGTACCGCCCGGCGGGTGGTCTTGCGGCTGGCGCCCATTTCCATCGCCAATTCACGCTCCGGCGGAATCTCCTTCATCGCGTAATCCCCGTGGCGAATACGCTTCTCGAGAAGACTCGCTATGGTCGTGTACTTGGCCATGGTGGTTACTCCTCACTTATAGACCGAATTGGTACCCCTGGCAACCAAATTTTCCGCTGCATCATACCAGACAGGCAATATTTCGCATAAATATTGCCGGCTCGTGTGAATGACGCAGCCTCAGCCTTCTTTATTTCAATGTTAACTGCACCGAGGCAATCTCATGCGGATTGAGCTTCAGCTCGACGCCATCAGGTTTTACGTTCACTCCGCTGGCTGCCTCGACGGGACGCTCCAGCAGATCGACCCGCTGAGCTGCCGTGCAATATCCGAGAATGTTGGTATTCAGGGTCAGCCGGACATTCGTTGCTTCGCCGGCACATTCCTGTAGTCGAACGATCACACCGTCGCCCTGCTCTGCCATCTTCACATGCGACACCACCGCACTGCCGCTCGCGCAACCCAACACCTCAGCCGACGGCCAAAGACGCCCCGGCTGGGCTTCGCTGTTCACGCAAATCAACGGATGATTGAACGCCGCCCCCCACTGCACCATCTCTGCCACCGTCGCCTGGCCATCGTGCGGTACGATCGCCAGCCGGATGCGATGCTCTCCCAACTCCGGCAGAGGATCTGGCTCATAGCTCGACCGGATCAAGGTTTGCCGCAACACGTGTCCTTCGAGTGAATGGCCGTACTTCGAATCATTGAGCAGGCACACGCCAGCTGACGCATTCGGGACATTCCGAGATTGACCTCGCACGTCAACCCAGCGCAGCGCCGGCACTTCACGTCCATTGTTTAGGTCGCGCTCGATCGACCCGAAGGGTGTCTCGTATCGCGCCCGCGCTTCCTCCACGTTAATGGGGAAACGCATCAGCAGCTTGGGAATGCCGATCTCTGCGCCGCCCCGTTCCAGCCATTGTCCGGCAATTTCAATCTCCACCCGGCACTGGCCGGCGTATAGTGAATAGGTCACATCAAACTTTGACTGCCCGACTTTCACCGTCGCCATGACGGCTGCCACCCATGGTCCCTCGAGTACCGGCTGAAGCGTGACCACTTCCAGCGGAAACTCGCGCTTCATCAGATCCCCCAGGATCCACGCCGACATGTAAGTCGGTCGCTCGATCACAAACTCCAGCAGTCCCATCGGATCATCCGCCCGCGCCAGATTCCGTCCCGTAGCGCGGTCCAGCAGCTTGCAGATGCCACCGGTACGTCGATCAAACTCCACCACCAGGTGTTCGTTCTCTAACGCCAGCCGGCCAACGGGATCGTTCACTCCCCATCCGCCCTCTTTCTCAATCATGACGCGCGCCGTGCACTCCTGTGGCACTGATGGCACTTCTGTCTGTGCAACTTCTTCAATCGCAATGGTTCCATACCCCATCGCACCTGTTTCCACCGGAACTGCCAGATCCTGAAAGTCGTGATCCCAATAATTGCCGTCCTGCACACGCTGGGTGGGAAGGACCGTGCCATCGGGCAGGCGGGCGATGAACTTGCGATCGCGGAACTTTGTCTCCACATAGGCGGCATCCCCATCCCAGACGGTCACGCGCACCACGTCGCGCCGCGGCCAGGCGCAGGTATTGAAGATCACCACCGGACGTGGACCGTCGCTCACGTGCGCCATTGACGATATCTGCTGGTTGTCCGTCAATTTCCATGCCCCGCCGGGACGCGTTGCCGTGGTGATGCGGCCGGCGCCGGCCCCCATGCCGCGCGGTTCGTCCGCCGGAGGCGGCGCGAAGCGGTCGTCTGTTTCACGAACGGCAAATGAGGTATCTACCTCCGCTGCGATGGCGCGCAGTGCGTGCGTCTTGGCCATCCCCGCAGCCGCCTGCACGTTCTGGAACAGGGCTTGCGCGTACTGGCGGGTCGCTGGCACACCCGATCCGGGGAGGATGTCGTGAAACTGGTTGAACAGCACATCCAGCCAGGCAGACCTGAGCTGCTCACGCGGATACACCCGGCCAGCCACGCGACAGGCCAGCGTGGAGGCCACTTCGGCTTCGGCAAGCATGTTCTCGCCGGCGCGGTTGGCCTTCTTGATGGCTGATTGCGAGGTATAGCAGCCGGCGAATTCGAAGTTCAGCTCGCGGTCTTCCGTCGGCCAGCGATCGCCGTGCTTGAGCAGCAGCTCAAAGAACGGCCGGGTGGTTGAAAACTTCAACCGCGGATAGATCGGCCAGCTATCCAGTTCAGCCCGGCGCCGCAAGTCACGCCGCGTCGGCCCGCCGCCATGGTCCCCCACGCCATAGACGTACATCCAGTCGCGCAGGCCAGTGGTCTTGCAGAACTCCAGCAGCTTCTTCGCCCCATGCGGGCCGATGGTGTTGTTGTACCAGGCGATTTCGCGGTTCACGAGCACGCGCGATCCATCGGGCGCCTTGAACCAGAAAACAGGCGGCGGCGTTTGCGGGCCCGGCCGGCAGAGGTAATAGCACTTGATGCCCCCCTGTGTGACGATCGACGGGATCGTGTGAGCATGGCCGAAGGTGTCGGGTTCCCACTGGATAAACAGTTCATCAGCCCCCAACCCGAAATGCTCCTGTGTGAACTGGCGGGTGTAGAGCAGATGACGGGCGAGGCTTTCGCCGTTGGAAAGATTCTTGTCGGCTTCCACCCAGGCAGCCGCCGTAACTTCCCAGCGGCCTTCAGCGATCCGCTGCTTGATCCGCTCGAACAACTCGGGGTTGTAGCGGCGGACAATGTCATAGATCACTCCCTGTGACTGCGTGAGACAGAAATCCGGAAACTCTTCCATCAAGCGCAGGGCAGTGAGGAAGGTGTCATTTACCACCGCAACCGTCTCCGGCCACGCCCACATCCAGTTCATGTCGATGTGGGCATGGCCCACACAGTGCATCGTATAAGTTTTGGCAACTTCACCGAGGGGCGCGAGAATCTGCTCGATGTCGCGGACAGCTGGTTCAAGCTGGGCGGGATCACCCTTCTGGGCACAGGCCTCATAACGACGGTGAGCCTGCTCGATCAGCGGTTTCCACACTTCGGCTTCACCCGGATGGAGCTCGCAAAGTCCCTGGGCAAACTCCATCTGTTCAACAATGCGTTCCCGAAGCGACCGCACGATGGCTGCTGAGCGATCAAACAGACGAGACTGGTGAAGCTGCATGAGGTTCTCCTCAAAAGTCCCCCATTGGGTCCAAGCGTACACGACTGCGGCCAAAATTTCATCTCAAGCTAGACAGGGAAACCTTTTTGGTATACTTTATGGAAAGTAGCACCTGTTCGATGGACTCAAAACAGCAAGTTCTGGTGATCCCGCTTCGAATCTACCAGAGCCTGACAACATAAACAGACGTGCAATCGTCTTCTCTCCATCCCCTGCCTCCGCGCGTATGTGACCCCCACGTACACCTATGGGATTTGCAGCGACTGGATCTGTCGTGGGTGGGTCCGCCTCTGAATCGGGATTTCCTGATGAGTGATTACCTCCGCGCGGCAGACGGGCTCAACATTACACGGACAGTATATGTGGAAGTGGGCGTGGGAGCATCCCAGCGTTACGAGGAAGCCGACCTGGCGATCACTCTCTGCCGCTCACCCGACAATCCACTCGCCGGTGTCGTCATGAGCGGCGACATCTGCTACGGACATTTCTGGCGTTACCTCGAAGGCTATCCCCCTCGCCGATGGATCAAGGGCGTGCGCCAGGGCGTGCCCGAGGACCTGGGACCCACCACAGCCTTCGTGCGTGGCGTGCGTCGCCTGGGGGAGATGGACATCCTGTTTGAGTTGAACACCGATATTCAACGCTCACGGTCGCTGATCGACCTCTGCCCTGAAACACGATTTGTCATTGACCATTGCGGTGGACTGACCTGGGAGATGCTTGCCGACGAACGGCGCACGGCCGAATGGGCGCGACATATCAAATCCATCAGCCGCAATCCCAACGTCGCGTGCAAAATCTCGGGGATCGTCGCCACCGCGCCCTCACATGCGTGGCGTAATGAAATCTTCGCCGCGCCGCTGCGGCATCTGATCCGCTGTTTTGGTCCACGACGCCTGATGTTCGCCGGGGACTGGCCGATATGTACGCTGGGCATGTCTTTGTCGGACTGGGCACATGCGCTCAGTACCCTGCTTCAAAACCAATCCGATTCGGATCGGCTGGCCATATTCCACGATACCGCGGTGTATTGGTATCGCCTGGAGGAAGGAGTCTGATGTCCCTCAAGTTCACGTCCAATTCCGTCACGGCCGATATTGGCCCGGTTCGGCTTTCCGTCCCGTCGCAGACGGCCCAGCCGCCCGGTCGGCCGTTGGAACGTCGCGTGCTGGGACGCCTGGGGCGATCGGTCACTGCACTGGGTCTGGGTGGCGCCGGGCTGCACGGGGTCAGCGGCACGCTGAACACGGATTCGGTTGCCATTGCCACAGTTCACACCGCCCTGGAATCCGGCATCGATTACATCGACACCTCTCCCGGATACGGCGAAAGTGAACGGCGCCTGGGGTTGGCGCTGCGCGGATATCCGCGGGAACGGCTGTTCCTGGCATCCAAGACCGGAACGGGCATCGCCCCGCGCAACTACTCAGCTGACCATACTTACCGCAGCGTTGAGCGCTCCCTGAAACTGCTGGGAACCGACTATCTCGACTTGATGCAGATCCATGATCCGGACACCGCCAAGGATACTTTCTGCATGGAAGGCGCGCTGGGAGCCCTGGTCCGTCTGAAAGAGCAGGGAGTGATCCGCGGCATCGGCATCGGCGTGCGCGATCATGGCCTTTTGCTACAGGCCATCCGGCATGGGGCGTTTGATACGATCCTGACCTATGGCGACTTCAACCTCGCGTTTCAAAGCGCTCGCGAGGATTTGTTCGAAGAAGCCACGCAGCGCCAAGTGGCGATCATTCTGGGCAGCCCGCTGTTTTTCGGCTGGCTGAGCGATGTGCCCTGGGATGATGTCTTGCAGGCCCGCAACAGCGACGGCCAGAGCGATGAAGAGCGCCGGGTCTACGCAGCTCGGCGCTGGGCTGAGCGGCGCGGGTTGAGTAAGGTGCATCTGTCGCTGCAGTACTGCCTGCGGGAACCGCGCATCAGCACGGTCCTGGTCGGTGCTGAAACGCCTGAGCAGATGCGTCAAAGCCTCCGTGCCGCCACCACGCCCTTGCCGCAGAGCATATGGGGAGATCTTCAGGAGGAAATGGGAGTGCATTAAAGCATCCCCGCGCGGATCGGCTTGGCGGGTAACTTGCGGGATCAGGATATGGCAACTGTTGAGCACAGTTTGTTTCCCGTGGGGTGGGCCGTTGGACTTCGACGCGGGCTGGACTGGATCGTCGACACCGCGCGCAAGGTGGGAATCACGCAGCTTCAGTTGTCATACCTGGAGGAATTGGACAACGCCGAAGGCATCGAACGGATTCGCCAGGCCATTCACGCGATCGGTGCGGAGATTGTCGCCATCACGTTCGGATTCATAGGAGAAGACTGGCGCGACATCTCCTCGATCTACCGCACCTGTGGCCTCGTTCCTATTGAGACACGGGCGGAGCGGATGAAACACTTTGGGCGCATTGCGCGGTTCGCACAGCGGCTGGGCGTGCGGCGGTTGGCGGGACATGTCGGACATCTGCCCACGACTCCGGCTGATCATCGTGACCTGGTAGACACCCTCTG
>CAZSJB010000070.1:0-9560 GCA_964606625.1 uncultured Tepidisphaeraceae bacterium
GTTTACACCCGTTTCGCGCGTGTCAGGGGTGTCCTCCGGATTGATACGCCTCCGATCCAATGAAGAGGGCAATCGCTGGCAGGATCAGGTTTGTGGCGGGTTTTGTTCCCGCATTTCAAGCCAGTAGACAATCTGTTTGCTGATGATGTCGCATTCGATGTTGAAGCGCCATCCCGGCTGACGCCGTCCCAGGGTGGTCTGCTGGAGCGTGGTGGGGATGAGGGCCACTTCAAACTCGTTGCCGTCCACGGCTGCGATGGTCAGGCTGACGCCATCCACGGTGAGAGAGCCCTTGGGTGCCAGGTACTTGGCCAGATGCTGAGGCACGCGAACGCGCAGCCGCCACTGGTTGTCGGTCGTCACCAGGCCTACCAGCTCACCGGTGCCGTCTACATGTCCTTGTACAAAATGACCGTCTAGCCGATCTCCGATGCGCAGTGCACGTTCCAGATGCACTTCGTCGCCGCCGGTCAGTTCGCCCAGATTGGTCTTGTCCAGTGTTTCGCGGATCACATCAAATCCGATGGCGCCTTCAGACAGCTCAGCAGCCGTCAGGCAGACGCCGTTGACGGCGATGGACTCGCCCGGTTTCACGTCGTCCCAGTCGCTGGCGACTGTCAGACGCCTGAACATGGGACCGTCAGTGACCCCGATGACACGTGCAGTTTTTTCAATAATGCCGGTGAACATCGCTAAAGCTTATGCTGATCAGCCACCCCTGGACAAGCTTCGCGTCACTAAGGGTACAATCCGCGAGATGAAACGGACACTCGAGGGGATGATTGTGGTGATCACCGGGGCTAGTGCGGGCATCGGTGCTGAGCTGGCAGGGCAACTGGCAGAGCGGGGAGCAAAACTCGTCCTGGCTGCCCGGAGGCTGGATCGCCTGGAAGCATTGAATGCGCGATTGGGCGGAGGGCACCTGGTGGTGCGGTGCGACGTATCCAATCCTGAAGACGGTGTCCAACTGGTTCAGCGGACGATGTCGCATTTCGGGCGGATCGACACGCTGGTCTGCAATGCCGGGTATGGCCTGGCACGCCGGGTGGCAGAGGCCACACCGGAAGAAACGCGTGCTATTTTTGCGACCAACGTGTTTGGCACGACCGACCTGATTCATGCAGCCATGCCGCACATGCTTGGACAGCCGCTGCGAGACGGCTGGCGGGGGCAGGTGATGATCGTCTCGTCGGCGGCTGCGCGTCGTGGATTGCCGCTGTTTGGAGCTTATTCCGCCACGAAGGCAGCCCAGTTGATCCTGGCGGAATCGCTTCGGGTGGAACTGGCGTCGCAGCGCATTGCTGTGACCAGCGTCCACCCGATCACCACGGATACCGAGTTTTTTGATGCCGCGCATCGTCCCGGTGGAGAGCGGCTGGAAACCACCTTGCGTCGGGCTGGCCGTCAACCTGCGCCGCTGGTGGCGCGGAAGATGCTCCGGGCCATTGTCCGACCCCGGCGCGAGGTTTGGCCGTTTCAGCCGGTGCGATATGCACTGGCCATTGGCAACCTGTTTCCGGCTTTGTCAGATTGGGTGATGACGCGGATGCTGCGCGAGATCAACTCGCTGAATGCTGATTGAGCAAGACATGGTTGTCCTCAGATCGGGTTGCGGGGGAAACGGTGAAAATCTCGGCATTTCCCCGCCCTTGATGGCATTTCAAAGGTCGCCATGCGCGCGCAGGTGTTCTATCATCAGGCTGAGGCACCGGCATGGCACAAACGCACACAAATCGACTGGCGAACGAGACATCTCCGTACCTGCTGCAGCACCAGCACAATCCGGTGGACTGGTACCCGTGGGGGCCTGAAGCGCTTGAGCGGGCGCGGCGTGAAGACAAGCCGATCTTCCTGTCTGTTGGCTACAGCACGTGCTACTGGTGTCACGTAATGGAGCGGCAGTGCTTTGAGAATCCCGAGATTGCTCGGGAGATGAACGAGCGCTTCATCAACATCAAGGTGGATCGCGAAGAGCGGCCGGATATCGACCAGCTTTACATGACGGCGGTGCAGGTGCTGACGCGCCACGGCGGCTGGCCGATGAGCGTCTGGCTGACACCGGATCTGCGACCATTTTACGGAGGGACGTATTTCCCGCCGGAGGATACCCAGGGGCATCCGGGGTTTGTCACGGTGCTGCGCGCCCTGGACGATCTGTACCGCAATCGACGGGATCAGGTCAACAAGACGGCGAACCAGCTCCTGAACATCCTTGAACAGCTGGCTAAGCCGGTTTTGCCCAGCGTGTCGTTTGAAGTGAATGATGAGCTGGTAACCCGGCTGGTCGAGCGATCGGTGATGGATTTTGATCCTGCCTATGGCGGGTTTGGCGGCGCTCCGAAGTTTCCGCGTCAGACGCTACTGGAACTGCTGCTGACGCACAATCACTATGCGCCGCACAACGAGCGGATGCGAATGATCAGCCGGACGCTGGATGCCATGGCCATGGGGGGAATTCGCGACCAGCTGGGCGGCGGGTTTCATCGGTATTCAACGGATGCGAAATGGCTGGTTCCACACTTTGAGATCATGCTCTATGACAACGCGATGCTGGCGTGGATTTACGCAGAGCAGTATCGCCAGACTGAAGACCGTGCCTATGCCGAGGTCGGGCGCGAGGTGCTCGATTTTGTTCTGCGGGAGATGACTTCACCGGAAGGGGCATTCTATACCGCTATCGATGCGGAAGTGGACTCGCGCGAAGGGGCCTCCTATCTCTGGACGGCCGAGCAGATTCAAGCCATCCTCGGGCCGGAAGATGCCCGTATTTTCAACCAGGTCTATGGAGTTGATCGCGGGCCAAACTTTGCCGATCCGCATCATGGGGATGGCACGCCCGACAGCAATATCCTCTACCTCCCCAAGCCAATTCCGCGGGCTGCCGAAGACCTGGGCATGGAGCAAGATGAACTGGTGCGGCGTCTGCAACCCATGCGCCAGAAACTCAAGGCCGCGCGCGATCAGCGCAAGCAGCCCATGCTGGATACCAAAATCATTACAAGCTGGAATGCCCTGATGATCCGCGCGCTTGCCTACGCGGGGCGGCGCTTTGGCGAACCGCGCTACATTACAGCTGCCGAGCGGGCGGCGCAATGGCTACTCAAGCATCACACGGATGCAGATGCAAACCTCTATCATTCCAGCCGTAATGGGCAGCTCAAGCATCGCGCTTTCCTGGATGATTATGCGTTTCTGTGCCAGGCGCTGCTTGAACTCGAGGAAGCCGGCACGGATGTTGACTACCGTGAGCTTGCCCGCTCTTACGCCAAGGTGATGATCGGTCGGTTTGCCGATGATGCGGACGGTGGATTCTACTACACCGATGATTATGCCAATGACATCATCGTGCGCCAGAAGATTGGCTCGGACAATCCGCTGCCCAGCGGCAATGCCGTGGCGATCCAGGTCCTGGTTGATCTGGGCGAGGTGGATTTTGCGCAGCGATCGCTGAGAGCGTTTGCCCAGCAGGTGGAGCATCATCCCGAAGGGATGAGCGCCATGGTGGTCGCGATGATGCAATATCTGCGCAAGGGCGGTCCGTTTATGGTTCCGGTGGCGGGCAAGTCTGGGGCGGATCGGCCACTGTCCCCGGAGCAGATGGCTGCCGGAGTGGTTCAGATCGACAGCGCGTGGTCCAACCCGCAGGAGTTGCAGGTACGGCTGACCATCCAGCCGGGTTATCACATCAACGCCAATACGGCTGCGCCGCAAATGATCGCGACGGAACTGACTGTGCTGGGCCAGGCGGGCAAGGAAGTCAGCCAGATTGACTATCCCCTGGGCGAGCCTCGAAAAATGGTCTTCAGTGATGAGCAACTGCACCTGTACGAAGGCGGCGTGACAATCACTGTTCGCTTCAACCGTGACCAGCGAAGCGAATCGCCTGTGCGATTGTCGCTGCGTTACCAGGCGTGCCGCGATGATGCCTGCCTGCCGCCCGTCACACGGACGATCGAGGTAAAAACGCCGTAAGTCAGTCGGCTGGGGCTATTGCCCGTTTGACAGGACGAAAATCGCCAGGTCTGCATTGAGGTTTGGATCGTGGGTGATGCGCCGATCCGATTCCGTGTCGAGATAGATCTCTTTTTCGATGCGGATGTTGCGCTCGCGGCAGAAGATTTCAAAGTCAATGATTGACGGAAACCGGCGATTGGGCGTGTTGTACCACTCGTAACTGTAGATGCCGGGTGTCCGGGGGCTGCGCCCTTCCTCGAAAAGCATGCGCCGCAACTTGTGGTAGGCAAAATTGGGGAAGCTCACAATACAGCGCCGACCCACCCGCAGCATCTCGCGGATGACACCTTCGGTGTCGCTGATGCTCTGGAGTGTCTGCGAAAGAACAACCACGTCGAAACTTTGGTCCGTGAAGGACGTGAGCGGCTTTTCCAGATCCAGGTGGATGGCATCCAGGCCGCGCTGGGCGACGGCGACAATGGCTTCTTCGCCGATTTCGACACCCAGCAGGCGCGAAGGATTGCGCGCGCGCCGAACCAGGTCGAGCAGTTCGCCTCCGCCACAGCCCAGGTCCAGGACGCTTGCTCCGTCGGGGATCAGACCCAGAATCAGGTCGTAATCCAGGCGATAACCATGAAATATGCTGGTTGGCGCGCCCCGATGGGTTGGGGGGGCGGCTTCATCACCTGTCGGCGCCGAAAGCAGGGCCTTGAGCAGGCTGCCGTAGGTCTTCAGATCATCGGGCAGCAGAAACGCATCGTGCCCGCACGTGCTGGTGACATTGCAGTATGTGACGCGCTTGCCTTCAGCCACCAGGGCATCCACCATCTGCAAGCTCTGTTCCGGCGGGAACAGCCAGTCGCTGGAGAAACTGATGATCAGCCACCGACAGGTCGTGTGGCGGAATTGCTTGCGCAACTGCTCGGTGGTTTCGCCCAGGTCGAATCGATCCATCGCCCGGGTGATCGTGATGTAACTGTTGGCATCAAAGCGCTCAACAAACTTGTTGCCCTGGTACGCCAGATACGAACCGACGGAATAGTCTTTCTCGAAATCGGTATCGACATCGCGCGGATCCAGGCGCGTCGGGTCGAATTTTTCGTTCATGGCTTCCCGGGACAGATACGTGATATGTCCCAGCATGCGCGCCAGTGCCAAACCGACCCTCGGTCGTGTCGGCTGATCGTAATACTGGCCGCCATGGAAATGGGGATCGCGCAAAATGGCGTTGCGGCCGACAATGTCGAACGCGAGCGCCTGGCTGGTCAGCCGCGGTGAGGTTGCCAGCAAGCCGACGTTGCGCACGCGGTTGGGATATCGAATCGCCCAGGTCAAGGCCTGATGACCGCCCAGGCTGCCGCCAATCACCGCGTGCAACTGTTCAATGTTCAGGTGATCGATCAGGCGACGCTGGAGATCGACCATGTCAGCCAGCGTGATCTGCGGGAACTGGGCGCCCCAGGGCTGCCCGGTGGCGGGATTGATCGAGTTTGGGCCGGTCGTGCCACGACAGCCTCCCAGAATGTTGGAGCAGATCACAAACCAACGATCCGTGTCGATGGGTTTGCCCGGGCCGACCACCGGTTCCCACCAGCCGGGATCATCATCCGGAGTATGTCGTGCAACGTGTGAGTCGCCCGACAGAGCATGACAGACCAGCACGACATTGTCGCGTGTGGGCGACAGCGTGCCGTAGGTTTCATAGGTGACTGTGACGGATGGAAGCGTATTGCCGTTGGCCAGGTGCAAGGGCTCATCAAATGTCACCTGCTGCGCGTAGCGCAGCGGGTTTGCGGAACGGGCGCTATCAGAACTGGTAAAATCAGGTACGGTCATAAGACCCAACTAACATCCATCTCTGGATCCAACGTCGGATCGGGTGGTGGCGCCGGTTTCCGATCATTGCGATCCAAAAATCAACATCTTATTCAATGCGAAACACGTCCTGAAAGATCTTGTGCGACCAGGGCATGCCCCAGGGGCTTGATCGGATGATATGCCGGCTGAATCCGACACGATCGGTTGCCCGGACGAACGCGATCGGCTGATCGTCGCGGAAAACGGCAACGGCTTCGCCATCGGGCGTCCAGGTGAAGGCCCACTGATGATCCCCGGGTTCATCACAGACCGGGTCATCCTCCAGCACCGCTTCGAGGATTTGCGGTGGGCGTTCGTCGTGGAAGGGCGTCAGTTCATCCGGCTTGAGGACCGGCCGCACGCGATTGAAAACCCAAGTGTCGGCGATGGGTTCGGTCTGATCGGGTAGCGTCAGGTACAGCCAAAGCGTGGTGCCATTATCCTCGAGGATGGCGTATCGCCTGGACCGTGGGTGTTGCTCGATGAACAGGGGCGCAGGAAACCGATGGCCGGCATCGGTTTCGGCTGTTTGCTGAATGCCGTCGCCTGCCGGGTTGCGACGGACAACCGGCAATCGACGGTTGAGGTTGTGCGGGTCCGTGTTCATCTAAAGATTCATGAACGGTCTGCGTTAGTGGCTTTGGGCGTGGCGTTCCCAGATTCGCTTCGAGACGCGCTGGATCAGTATTGTGGCCCGGGTCAGCAAGCTGTTGACAGCCGTTTCGATGGACTGGCGATCGGCGGGATCTTCCAAGTCCGTAAGATTCACGCGGACATTGTAGGCGGCGCATCGCGCAGTGGCCATCGCCAGGTCCGCACAGACCGCCAGGTCCGACAACAGATAGTGATTGACCTTGTCGACCACCTGGTCGCAGCGATCCAGCAGGGCGACACAGGTGGCGGCGATCGTTTCCGGGATGCGGATACAGGTCAGCAGGGCAGCGGGGATCTTGTCTCTGGCCTCGGGACTGTCGGCTGGAAGCTTGCGCAGCGCACTGATCGTTTCGAAGGCCAGTTGATCCTCAACCATCAACTGGAGCAGAACTTTGCGGGCGCGAGTCATCTCGTTAAGCGTTGTCTGGAGCGTGTCCCGGTATTGCTCCAGCCCTTTCTTGTTGACGCTGTAATTGAGAGTCATCTCACCCATCGAGGCAGCCAGTGCGCCGACGAGTGCGGCGACACTCCCTCCGCCAGGCGTAGGCTGTCGAGCAGCGGCGGCATTCAGGAAATCTCCAATGGTCGTGGCGTGATCATTCATGGTTTGTTGCTGTCTAGCGGTTTGGGGTTACTGCGCCGGCGTGTCATGCTCGACACCCTTGGGCGTGAGATCGACGGGGGGCAACTCTTCATATGTACGACGTCCCGGTTTTATATCGACCAGATCGGGCGCAGGGGTACTGATGGTAACAACCGCCCGGCTAAGGCGCTCGCGGGCAATGCGATTGATGTCCTCAAGCGTGACTGCCCGGATTTTCTCGGGGGCCTTAAGGTGGTAATCATATCCCATGCCATACAACTCATTGAGCGCGGCTGCGGCAGCCTGCTCTGAGGGCGTTTCCTGGCTCATGGCTTCGCTGATCAGCATGAGCTGCTTGGATCGCTCGAACCAACCGGGAATCAGGTCTTCTTCGCTGCCTTGCAGGCGGGCGATGTTCTGGAGCATCAGGTCGACAACTTCGTTGACCCGCCGTGGATCACATCCGGCGTAAGCGATGAACGAACCGGGAATATCTTCACTCACACCTGGTGCATTGACGGCATGAACGACATACACCAGCCCCCGCCCCCGCAGTGTTTCATGGAGATAGCCCGTGGGATACCCATAGCCGCTGGCCATCGTGTCAGCGAGGCCGATGGCGTAGTTGGTGTCGTCACCAATGACCGAATCGGATTCGAATCCGATGACAACACCTGCCAGGGCGTGCTGCGATGGCTGCACTTCTACGCGGAGAATTTCAATCGATGGCGCCTCTGCTTCCAAGGGTTGAGACGCAGGCATCTGGCTGCGAGGCGTCTCGGTGGGGAGTGGATCGCCCGTGCCGAAATGCTGGGCTGCGGCAGCCTGGGCATCTTCAAGTGAGATATCCCCAAAGATGGCCAGCACACGGCGGCTGGGCTGGATGACTTCCTTGTACCACTGCGCCAGGCGGTCCGCAGTGAGGTTCTCAACCACCTCAGCCAGTCCGATCTGCTGGAACTGGTAGGGGGAATTACGCGGTTTGTAGAACTGCTCGCGATAGAAACGGAATGCCTGCGAGGTCCAACTGGCATCGATGCTGGCGATCGCCGCCAGCACGCGCGCCTTCACCGCTGGAAGTTCCTCCTCAGGGAAGGCTGGATTGTTTACCACATCGGCAAATACCTCAAAGGCACTGGTGAAATCTTCCTTCAGGAAGGATGCGGTCCAGAACCAGGAATTGTTGCCCATGCCCGTCCCGATCGAACCACCGATGGAATCAAAGAAGCTGGCGATCTCGTCTGCGCTTCGGGTGGTGGTGCCACGAGTGAGCATCTCCATGGTGAGATTGCCGATGCCGTTGGTCTGGGCATTTTCCCGGGTCAAGCCGCCCAGGGCGTACATCTGAACGGAGACAAGCGGCGTGGTGGTGATCCGCTTGTGCAGAAGGATTGTGTTGTTATCCAGCACGATGCGGGTGATCTGGGTATCTTCCGCCGGCACTTCCTCTTCGATGCTGGGCAGGGCGGGGCGGAGCAGTTCTTCAGCCCGTGGCAGACCCTTGGCACCGACAAACTCTTCAGGCAGGAGCGTAGTGGTGAGCAGGCGCGTGGTGTCCAGGTACTTATGAGCCATTTCTTGCACCTGCTCGGTAGTGACCTCCAGGATGCGTTCGATGTAGGTATCGGTGAAATGGGGATCGCCGGTGCTCAGGAAATCGCGTGCCAGTGACGAAGCGATCTGCTCGGCTGTTTGCAGTTGACGGATTCGGCTGGTACGGATCTGTGTCTTGGCGCGCTCGAGGCGTTCTTCGTTGACCCCCTGGGTCTTGATCAGTTCGATCTGCTCGAGCACGGATTGCGTGGCGTCGGCGATATTGGCGGGGTCAAGCTGGATCTGGATGGCAAACGTGCCATCTGCCCACTCGGGGGTATAGCTCCAGGCGGTGATGGCATTGACGAGTTTGCGGCGATCGCGAATTTCCTGGACGAGAATGGAAGACTCACCGTCTGCCAGGACACTGGCCAGCAGGTCGAGTGCGTACAGGTCGGGATGGCTGAGCCGGATCGTGGGAAAGGCGAGCTGGAGATACGCCTGGCCCAGGCGTGGGAAGGTGGCGGCGACGGTACGCGGCGTCAGGACGGGCGGTTCATCAGCGATGTCATGCGAAAAGGCCCGTCCCGGCGGCACATCCACATGCCGCTGCACCAGCGCCAGCGCCTGCTCTGGATCGACATCGCCGACCACCACCACCACGATGTTGCTCGGGACGTAGGCGAGTTTGTAATAGGTGTAAACGTCATCGCGGGTAAGCCCCTGGATGACCTCCTGGTATCCGATGACCGGCACGCGCGCGGGGCTGACGCGATAGCGGTTCATCTGTGCCAGGTAATAGAACTGTCGGCCGGGTTCGCCTTTGCCTTTTTCCAGCTCGCGCTGGACGACTTCATACTCGCGGGCGTATTCCTCTTCGGTAATCCGCGCATTGAAAAGCCAATCGGTCAGCAGGTCGACCGTCGGTTCGATCAGATCAGGGGTGGTGTTGATGAAATAAGCGGTGTGGTCTGTGGTT
>CAZSJB010000071.1:0-9518 GCA_964606625.1 uncultured Tepidisphaeraceae bacterium
CGCGTTAAAACCGGTCATAAACAGCACCATGAACCCGATCGCCGCCAGGATCACATTCATGATCACGCCCGCGGAAACGATCACCATCCGGGCGCCGACGGATTTCTTGTTGTAGGCGCGTTCATCGTCCACCTCGGCATTCGGACGCAGATCATCCTGGCCGAGCATCTTCACGTATCCCCCCAGGGGGATCCAGTTGAGGCGGTATTCAGTTTCGCCGATCCCGAGCGCTTCTTCGGCTTCGCGGATCTGCCTGCCGCTGGGCTCGGCGATGTCACGGCCGTATTTCTCATTGATGTGCGCGCGGATGCGGCGATCGGCTTCATTGCGGGTGGTGCCCACCCGTACCCCGATCCCCTTGCGCCACGCCAGCAGCGCCTGGCCGAATCCGACGGCGAACTGCTCGACCTTCACACCCGCCCACTTGGCTGCCAGAAAGTGGCCCAGCTCATGAACAAAGACCACGAACCCGAACCCGAAAACCAGCAGCGCGCAGTGCCAAATCCAGATGAGATCCATTATGTGTTACCAAACGCTTTCCATGTGGGAGGGGTCTGTCCTTTGCGAATCACTGCGAACGGCCCTCCGCAAGATGTTGTGGTTACGCTCTGACCTGTGCCAACTGCTTCACCACTTCACTGGCCACTTCCCGGGCCCATCGGTCCGCTTCCAGCAAATCGTCCAATGACGGCTGAGGCTGTAGACCGTGACGTGAAATTGTATCGCCAACCACCCGCCAAATCTCGCCAAAGGCGATATTACCCGCAAGAAACGCCGAAACTGCCACTTCGTTGGCTGCATTCATCACCGCGCCAGCCGTCTGCCCCATCTCTGCTACGTCATACGCCAACCGAAGTGCGGGAAACTTCTCCAAATCCGGCGGTTCGAAGTTCAGCGAAAAGGCCTGGGAAATGTCCAGCCGCCGGCTGATCCCTTCCAGGCGGTCCGGATAAGTCAGGGCATACTGGATCGGCGTTTTCATGTCTGGAGGAGACAGTTGCGCCAAAACCGATCCATCCACGAACTCCACCATGGAATGCACGATTGATTCAGGATGAATTACGATCTCGATCATGCTCGGCGGCAGATCGAACAGCCAGCAGGCTTCAATCAGCTCCAGGCCCTTGTTGAACATGGTGGCAGAGTCGATCGTGATCTTGCCCCCCATGTTCCAGGTAGGATGGGCCAGGGCCTCCTCGACGGTGGCATGGGCGATGCGATCGGCATCCCAAGTACGGAACGGCCCGCCGCTGGCGGTCAGGATAACGCGTTTCACCTCATGGCGGCGGCCCGCCAACATGGCTTGGAAAATGGCGGAGTGCTCCGAATCGACCGGCAGCAGCGGCACTCCCCGACGACGGGCCTCGGGGATCAGCAGCGATCCGGCCACCACCAGCGCTTCCTTATTGGCCAGGGCAATCGTCTTGCCCGCCTGCACCGCAGCCAGTACAGCCGGCAATCCCGCAGCGCCGACGATGGCCGCCAGCACAATGTCCACATCATCACGCTGCACCATCTCGATCAGCCCTTGCGACCCGCGGTACAGCGTTGCGCCGGCGGACGCCACCTCACGCGCCACGTCGTTCGCCGTCGCCTCATCCGTGACGGCGACCGCCTGCGGACGGTAGCGGCGAACCTGCTGCACCAGCTTTTGTCCCTGGGAGTGCCCGCTCACCGCGACCACCGAGTACGGTGGCCCCAGGTGCTCTACCACCTGCAATGCATTACAACCGATCGATCCGGTCGATCCCAGAATGGCAATCCGTTTATTCCTCAAAGCCCTGACACTTTAACATCCCTGCAACGTCTGTCCCAGACCTCCGCGCTTCCCAGGCACGCGCCGGGAATGGCTGGGAAACACGACTATACATTAAATCCTGAGCGCAAAAATGCCGCGCACTGCCCCCCCGCAGAGCGCGGCTTGTTCGGTCATCCTGTCCTTCCGTCAGTGGACGGGCACCGCCGCTTGCGGGGTCAAGCCTGCCCGCTGCTGGCAAGTTTTCACGATTTCGTCCGCTAATTGTTCGACAGCGGTGTCCCGAAGGTTCATCAACAACTTGATTTGTTCATTGTCGTTGCCGACGGCGGTGGCATGGGGTTTGGCATCCGCTGTCCTCGAGGCCATCAGCACAACCCGCCAAGACCATCGCGCCAGCGCAACACCTACTGAACAAAGCCATTTTCACATAATCATCTCCCCCTGAAATGAATGAGAGTTTTTTATGCAGCCACGGCGAACGGTCAGGGCGCGGCTGAAGGCCTCAGGACTTATCCTGCGTCGGCATCGCCCCCGGCTGAGCACACACCTCGGCAGCGATGCGGGCGGCGTGCTCATGCACCGCCTCCAGCGGCTCCCCTGCGAGCATGCCCATCACCAGAGCAGCCGTGAAAGCATCCCCGGCTCCGACGGTATCCACCACCTTCGTCGCCATCGCCGGGAGATCCGACCGGCCCTCCCGCCACACCAGGCTGCTGCCGCCGGCGCCGCGCGTCAGCGCGACAGCCTTCAGATCATACATCTCCATCAACGCGGTAATGGCATCGTCCTCTTCCTGCGGCAATTGCAGCAGCTCGCGCACGACAGGCAACTCCTGGTCGTTAAGTTTCAGCACGCGCGCCACCCGTAATCCGTGATCCACCACCGAGGCATCATAGAACCGCTGGCGCAGATTGATGTCGAACACACGCAGGCACCGGTCGCGCGTCTCCGACAAAAACCACTGGATGGTCTTGCGCGAAACGGGCATCCGTTGCGCCAGCGTGCCGAAGCAGACCGCATCCGCTGTCATCGCCAGCCCTTCCAGGTCATCGCTGGCTTCCAGCTCATCCCAAGCCACACCCACATGAATGGTGTATTCCGGCACACCCTGAGGATCGAGGCGTACGCTGACGGTTCCCGTCGACCGGTTAGGCAACGTTGCAATGAACTCGGTATCGATCCCCCGTCGGGCAAGCTGCTCGCGCAACTCCCTGCCAAGCCGATCATCCCCAACGGCTGACACAATCACCGCTTCGGCTCCAAGCTGCCGGGCATGAAACGCGAAGTTGGCCGGCGCCCCGCCGATCTGTCGACCCGCCGGCAGCATATCCCACAGGACTTCCCCAATACCGATGACTGTCGGGCAAGCGGTGCTCATGCTCTCAGCATAAAACCATTCCCCCATCAATCACAGGAACCGCCTTGCGGATCACACCCTGAGCCATGCATTCGGCATAGCCCCCTTTAGTCCTCGTCCACCCGCTGATAGCGATAGATCGCCTTGTACAAACCGGCGATCTCCTGGCTGGGGACGATTTGCGGTGCGTAACGCTCGTTTCGCGGCTGAAGGCGGATGACCGAATTGCCGTCGCTGTCCGATTCAAAAAAGACCCGCTTGAACGTCGTCTGCCCCGAATCGAATCGCACGAAGCAGTCGTCGCCATTTTTCAAACCGGCTGCCGGTGAGAAGATGACGATATCCCCCTCCTGGTACTTGGGGCGCATCGAATCACCATGCACCCGCGCGGCAAACGCGTCGCGGTCCTGTACATCCGGACAGCCCACATAATCATCCGCCACCCGCGGCGGGTACGACAAATCCGTAAAGTCCTTCGGATACCCCGCTGACACCTTGTTGATCACCGGCACAGCCTGCGTGGTTGCGGCGATCGTCTCGACATTGCCGACCGACTGATCCACCAACTGCTGCAGTACGCCATTGACATAGGCCTCATCCAGGTCCACCGCGTTGCCCAGGCTGGGTTTGCGGGATGGCTGCCGGTGGACATCGGCGCCTCCGTTGACCTTCGCCCCTTCGCTGACATTCGTCGCGCCTGCCCCCTGCTGGATCAGCTTGAACAGCATCGCCCGCACCTCGCGGGGCGTGCGCTGGAGATGGGCCTGGCTGACAAGTTCACCATCCGTAAAACCCAGGGATCGTTCCAGCCTTCGAAGCTTGGCGTCGCTGGGTGGATTGGCCACCCGCCCGGTCTCGATCAGCGAGAGATAGGGTTTGGAGATGCCCGTCTCCGCCGCCAGGTCATCGAGTGTCATCCCCAGCCGCTGTCGCTGCCGTCGTAATTTGGGTCCCAATCCTCCAAGCATGGCCAACTCCCACCAAGGGCAATCCGCATGGAATTACCATTTTGTTACACTTTACAATTGCCATACAAAAAATCAAGAAAATACTTGACTCTTCCCAAACATGAGATAGACTGGGAATTGTTTGGGAGATTTTAAACCTCTCCCGGCACTTCAAAGGGTTGCGCCGATTCGCCCGTGGGTGATTTGGTGTGCGTCTGTGTTTTTGGGTCGATTGGGAAGCGACCGCCATGCTGAATGAACATCTGGTGACACATGCTCGTCCGCTTGCGGACCGTGCTCTGGCTGCGCTGCTACAGCGGGCCCGCCTGCTTCTGCCGCCCGACCGGGCGCTGGTGGAACTGGCCATCGAGCAGCGACTACCCGCCTGCCAGGTGGCACGGCTGCTGGGTCTTCACCGGGCAACCGTCTCCCGGCGCGCTCGGCGGTTGATCCGGCGCCTTCAGTCGCCGCTGGTCGTCAACCTCATTCACAACGGCCGCCACCAGCTCCCCGATGAACTCTGGCAGATCGGCGTCGAGCGTTTCGTCCAGCAACGGACCATCCGCGAAATCGCTGATCTGCATCGGATCAGCATCTACCGCGTCCGCACCATGATCGACCAGGTGCGCGGCTGGGCCAAAGCCCATCAGCGATGGTAACCGTCAACTGCCCTCTGTCCCCACTGCCAACCATCAACTCCCCACGAAAGGAACCACCATGTCCCAGGTGATTTCACCCAACGTCCGCCAGGTCATTCGCTGGTTTGATCTGGATCTCCGCAACCGCCCTGCTGTCACACCCCCGGCATTCGATCCGCCGATGATTGCCGATGGGCAGATCCTGCTCATCACCGGCCCGAGCGGTTCGGGCAAAAGCTTCCTGATGCGCAATTTTCATCGCAAATACAGTAAATCCATTCATGCACCACGCTGGATCGATCTGGATCGCATCCACCTGCCGGACAGGCCGCTGGTGGATTGTTTTGGGGACCTACCACTGGTGGACGTGCTGCGGCTGCTGGGCCGCTGCGGCCTGGGCGAGGCGTGGTGCTACCTTCAGCCGCCGCAACATCTCAGCAACGGCCAGCGGTGGCGATTTCGCCTGGCGATGGGTTTGGCTAGCGCCAAGCCGGACCAGCGGTCGATCATCGTCTGTGACGAGTTCGCCACTCTGCTCGACGACATCACAGCCGGCGTGATCGCGCGATCGCTGCGCCGGATCATCCGCAACACCCCTGGGCTCTCCGCTATCTGCGCCACCTCCCGCGATATCGCCCCCGCCCTTCAGCCCGATCGCATCCTCACCTGTGATTTCGGACAGATCACCGTTCATTCGGTATCCGCCTGAATCCCGTCCCCTGCATAACCTTGACCTCACACATCGCAATCGCAGGTGAGACGCCCGCGCCACATCAGATTCTACTTGCACCGGAGGTCTGCCATGTCATTGCAGACGATTGATTGCCCTTACCTTCCGGGTCATCTAGCGATCAGCTGCGGCTGTTGGGAGGATTATCTTGCCCTGGCACGATTCCATTATATCCCCAGACGTCCGGCTACGTGCTGCGGGGTCTGGACGATTCGTCATCACACCACGAGATCGCCGATCAGTCGTCCGGTTGCCGTTGCGGTGCTGTCCTACCCTGCTCCTCTGGGTCGCTATCGCCGGATGATGATGCACAACCCTCGCGCCAGCCCGGCGGAGCAACTGGTCTTCGCCAACGCACATCTACGCACGATCAGCCGGGTGATCGTTCATCCGCAGTTTCGTGGCATCGGCCTGGCGACGCTGCTCGTCCGCCGCGTCATACAGGATTGCCCCACCCGTTTCGTTGAAGCCATCGCCCGCATGGGCCACGTACATCCGTTCTTTAAACGCGCCGGGATGCGACGGATCGATCACCACACACCCGATGCACCGGCGCATTTCCTCTTCGACCGTCACCACTGCGAACACTGTGTCAGGCAATAGCCTGACCTACGAAACGATTCACCGTGCACCATGTAGGGCAGGCTATTGCCTGCCGTAAGCATC
Source organism: uncultured Tepidisphaeraceae bacterium (assembly GCA_964606625.1). Classification (GTDB taxonomy): domain Bacteria; phylum Planctomycetota; class Phycisphaerae; order Tepidisphaerales; family Tepidisphaeraceae; genus CALEKX01. Next base: position 6,098 of record CAZSJB010000071.1, read on the forward strand.
ACATGACGTTCCTGCCAAGCAATCGCCTGACCTACCGACCCGTGCCGTAGCTCACCCGCAAACTTTTCCCACCTGAAGGAGTCCCGCCAATGTCCACCCCACCCGCCCTGTTGTCTCCCTGCACCTCTGTCGATCAGCTTCGCGCATGGGTTGAGCATTACCTGTACCTCAAATTACCCACGCATGCCGTCTGCCCGCACCACCAGACCCCGATGGACTATCTGCGCTGTGCATACTTTGAGCCCTCCCCGGACCTGGTCGTCTGGGCGCCGCGCGGGGGTGGCAAGACGCGCCTGGCAGCGGCTGCCACGCTTCTCGACCTGCTGCACAAACCGGGTATCCAGGTGCGCATCCTTGGCGGCAGCCTCGAGCAAAGCCTGCGCATGTGGGAGCACCTCCTGCCCGATCTCGAACAATACGGCGACATCGTCAGCCGAACGCGCACGCGCCGCGTGATGCTCGAGAATCGCTCGCAGGCGGCAGCCCTCGCACAGTCCCAGCGGAACGTCCGTGGCCAGCGCGTCCAGAAACTGCGGTGCGATGAAGTGGAGATGTTTGATCCCGCCGTCTGGGCAGCCGCCCAGTTTGTGACACGTTCCACCACCCTGCCGCCCGACGGCCACCAGCTCGTGCGCGGATCAATCGAAGCCCTGTCCACCATGCACGAATCCGGCGGGCTGATGGAGCGCGTGGTCGACGAAGCTCGCCAATCGAACAAGACCGTGCTGCACTGGTGCCTGATGGATGTGCTGGAGCGATGCCCGCCCGAGCGGCAGTGCGATGGCTGTGAGCTGTGGGAGGAGTGTCGCGGCGTAGCCAAGGTGCGCTGCGACGGATTCTTCACCATCGACGATGCGATCAGCATCAAGCGGCGCGTCAGTCTGCCGCTGTGGCAGGCGGAAATGCTCTGCCAGCGGCCGTCAACGCGGGATGCGGTCTTTCCGATGTTTGATCCCGCTATCCATGTTCGTACGGACCTCCCCGAACGGGCGACCATCACGCTGGCGATGGATTTCGGCTACCGGCATGCCTTCGTCTGCCTGTGGATCGCCTCCGACGGCCAGACTGTGCATGTCATTGATGAACACATCGCCCCGCGGATGATCTTGTCTCAGCATCTGAAGGTAATCGAGGCACGACTGTGGAGCATCGAGAAGATCGTTGCCTGTGATCCGGCTGGCAATGCCGTCAGCGACCAGACGGCGCGATCGAACGTGGATGTGCTGCGGAAAGCAGGATACATCGTCCGCACGCGCCATTCGCTGATCCAGGACGGTTTGGAAGCCATCCGCGCCGGCCTTCAGCCGGCGGTTGGCGCCCCGACGTTGTTCATCCATCCACGCTGTACGCGGCTGATCGCCGCACTGCAATCCTATCGCTATGGCCCCACCAGCGGCGAGCTGCCGGTGAAGGATGGCATCCATGATCACCCGATCGACGCGCTGCGGTACTGGCTGATCAACCACCGCCGGTTCCGCGTCTCAGCCCGGGTTTACTGATTCCCCACCGCAATTGTGTCATGAAAACGAACCCAAACGAACCCATTTGAACAGCCACAATCGCGATTTTTGGAGCGCCAGTTGGGTTTTCGAGAAGACAAACCCAATGCGAATTGCGAAAACGAACCCAATGCCAGTCAGGTTCGGGCTGGGGTACGCGACTGCTGCTTGAGCTTGCGGAGCTCCTTGCGGATGCCGGATTTCTGGCCGTCCTGGAGGCTGTGCGACCCAACCCGCTCGTTGAGCTTCAGCCTCTTCACCCGCAGGTTAACCTCAGTGAGATCATCCTGCGGGTCGTAGCCAACCAGCTTGCGGGCGTCGCTGATGTCAAGGCGCTTGAAGCGGTTGTTGGACAACCCATGGAAGATCGCAAACTTCAGCCGCGTGTCGTCGATGCATCGCACGATCAACTGATGCAGATCGCGCTGCGACACCCAGGCGTCGAGCATGCCGATGCCGGACGCCTTGAGGGCGCTTTTGCGCGGCTGAAATGCGCCAATGCGAAGGCAGATGACCGACAGCCCCTCCTGTTCCGCCATGTACCGCCCAAGCGCTTCGCCGAAGCATTTGCTGACGCCGTACAGGTCGCCGGGGTTGACGGGTTCTTCGGTGTGCACCTGGTAATCAGCGGGGTAGCCCGAGACAGCATGAATGCTGGAGGCATAGATCACACGACGCACGCCGTTGGCTTTGGCAGCCACCATCGTGTTGTAGGTGCCGCCGATGTTGATTTCCTTGAGGGTTTCCCAGTCGGCACTGGGGCTGGGATCGGCAGCCAGGTGCACGATGGTATCCACGTCGCAGCAGGCGCGCTGCAAGAAGTTCAGATCGCGGATATCCCCGAAAAGCACCTTCCCGAACTTCTCGATATGGCTGACGTCTTCACCTTCCCGTTCCAGGAGAATCAGCTTGTAGCGGTCGCGGGCATGTTCGGCAAAATACGAACCGATGTTGCCAGCCGCCCCCGTAACCAGGACAGTCTTTTTCTTTTTCGACGGTTTCGCCGCGGCGCCACCGTTGGACAGGAACGAGAAGGATTGGGCCATGTCCCAAGGTGTATCCGACGGTCACATCGGCGCGAGCGCTTAAATCGCCCGATTTGTTCACGCGCCACACTGCTGGCGCAGCCGATCGAACCACGCACGGGGCACACGATGCTTGCCCGCCCATCCCAGGCGCACCGCAGCCTTGATCGATCCGTGAAAATCGCTGCCGCCGGTGCAGAGCAGACCATAGCGCCGCGCCAACTGCTCAGCCCGTCGGATCATGGGAGCATTGTGGTCACTGTGCAAGACCTCGATCCCCCCCAGGCCCAGGTCAACCAGATCCTTCACGATCCGGTCGAGCTGGGCATCGTTGGTCGTACGCAACTGGGAGGGATGCGCCAGCACGACCACGCCGCCGGCTGCGGTGATGGCCTCGATTGCCTGGCGCGGCGTGACACGTTCTTTTTCGACGTATGCCGGCGCGCCGGGACCGAGATACCAGTCAAACGCTTCGCGAACAGTGCGGGCGCGGCCCTTGTCGATGAGGACGGCTGCGAAGTGTGGCCGGCCGATAACACCTCCACCGGCGCGGGCAATGACCTCATCGAGCGTAATGTCGATGCCCAGCGCCTGGAGCCGCTCGATGATGCGCGGGTTGCGGTTGTGGCGCCCCGCGATGAGTTGGGCAATGAGCTGCGTAAGAGCTGGGTGATCCGGATCAATCCCATAACCGAGCAGGTGCATCACCCCCGGCTGAGGGTACTGACAGGAGATCTCAATGCCGGTGATGAAATCAATCCCCACCTCCTCCGCCGCAGCCCGCGCCTCGGCAAGCCCGCCAACGGTGTCATGATCCGTCAGCGCAACAGCCGACAACCCCACCCGCTGCGCCATCCGCACCACCTCCCCCGGCGGCGCCGTCCCATCGGAGGCCGT
>CAZSJB010000072.1:0-9505 GCA_964606625.1 uncultured Tepidisphaeraceae bacterium
GTCGGTTCGCGGGTGTCGGTGGCGTCCTGGCCGTCGCCGCCGAGGTTGCCGTTTGGTTTGCTGGTGCCCCCAGATGCCGCTGGGGCTTTGCCTGAAGGTTTTGCGGTGGGGGTGGGGGCCTTGGCGAGATTGCGGCCAAGCTGCTCAGCCGCCGATGGATCCACCTCAACCAGTTTCCGCTGGGCGTCGGCCTGCATGAGCTGGGTCTGGTTGAGGGCCTGGCGAAACATTTCACGGAGCTGCGTGGCGTCGCCCAGGGTCTGGAGGCTGGTGTCGGCGATCTGCTTTGCCAGGTCGGGCCGCTCGGTCCTGGGAACGCTTGCCATCACCTGGCGGGCTTCTTCGAAGGATGAGCGATCTCGAATGGCCTGCTGGGCTGCCCGCGTGTCCCGGTACCGGCGGTCGATCTCCTGCTCCAGCTTCCGAGCCGTTTCGTACAGCTCGTCCGCCGACTGCTCCGCAAGCGTCTGGTCGTCGGCAGGGGTACCGGCTTCGGGGGGATTGAGCGCTTCAGGTGGAATGGCGGTGGCCGCAGTCACTTCCGGAGACTGGCGAACATGGGCAGAGGCTTCTTTGAGCTTCTGGGCGTGGGCTGAAAGGTTCCGGGCAAGTTGGCGATTGATTTGCGCGTTGCGTTGGAGGCGCTCGGCTTGTTCGGCAAGCTGCTTTGCCTCGTCAGACTCCTTGTCGAGTTTCTCGAGTTGCTCGTTGATCTTTGCCAGGGCTTCGCGCTTCTGCTCGGAATCGCGATCCAGATCCTCAGCAAATACCTGGGTGGCTTGGGCGATCTCCAGAGACGCGTCAGCGGTCTTTTCGCGCTGCGGCTGGCTGCGGACATTCTCCTGTAGCGACTCGATCTGCTTGCGCGCAGCGGAGATCTGGCGCTGGATCTCCTTGCGCCGGGTGTCGAGCGGCTCATCAACGCGTGCGCGCCGAATATTCTGGTAAACGCGTTCGAGCAGTTCTTCCAGGTCCTCGGGTGATCGCTCGACCTGGAACTTTCGCAGCTCATCGAAAGCCTCAACTTGCTCTTTCTCAATCTTCTCGCGGATGTCGCGCAGTTTCTCGACGCTGGCGCGCAGATCGTCGCGACGGCGCTGTGCGATTTCCTGCTTGAGATCCTCGCGGAACTCGGTCGGGATGAGCTGTTTTTTACGCTGTTCTTCCCGCTGTTTTCGGCGTTCGGCGGCTTCGCGTTCGATCTTCGCGACCTCCTGGATCTCGTCCTCGCTCATGCCCAGGACTGAGTGGCGCAGCGACGGCACCATCCACACCGTGACCGCCACCACAACGTGGAACACCACGGCGATGCTCCAGGCGATGATCCGCAGCCGGCGCCGTTCCTGATCAGCGATTGTAGTGCTCGTCATAGGTGCGGATTCCTACGTTGGTCAGGCCGCGGAATTGCAGCAGGTCCAGTACTTCGACGACACGCTCGAAGGATGTACGGCGGTCGACGTCCAGCCGGATACGCTGATCGGGATCGGTAATGGACAGCTCCGCCAGGGACGTGAGCAGTTGTGTCAGCGTTGTCGGCTGGCCTTCGAGATACAGCGTCTTCTCGTGGTCGATGCCGACCACGACGATGTCGTCATCGGGCTTGAGCCCCAATGCCGATTCGGACTCGGGCAGGAGGATGTCGATATCCTTGTTGTCCTGCTTCATCATGGTGGAAACCAGAAAGAAGATCAGCAGGAGGAAGACGCAGTCGATCAGGGGCGACATTGACACCTCTGGTTCCTCGCGACGGCGGCTGAGCATTGACATGATCAGTTGCCCTCCAGGTTTTCAGTGATGTAATCGTCGCTGCGGAGGCGGACGAAGACCCGGTCAAACCCTTTGTGGTGAAACGTATCCATGATGCGGATGACGGTCTGGGTTTCGGTTCCGGCTTCAACGGCAAATTGGATGGGCGTATTGGCCCGGCCGGTGGCTTTGAGGTTGTCCAGGAAGACGTTGAGGTCGGCCAGGGGCTGGAACTCGATCATTTTGTCGGTGGTGCCGCCTTGGCCGATGGAGAGATTGCCGTCGCGATCGATGCCGAGTGTTATTACCTGCTGATCAGCCTGGTCGGCTGCCGACAACTCGGTGTCGGGCATGCGGATCGGCAGTTGTTTTTCGGTTTTCTTCAGCATCGAGGTGACGAGGAAGAAGATCAGCAGGAGAAACACGCAGTCGATCAGTGGCGACAGCGGCACCTCAGCAGGGGCGGATTTCTTCTTACGGAGAATCATGGCGCGGATCCTCAGGCGTTACGTGCGGCTCCAGCCGGGGCGGCGGTGACGGGCTGGGCGGTTGCCGGCTGGGTGGGGGCGGACGTACTTGTGTGAACCGCAGGAACGGAGACATCCGATCGTTTGAAGAACACCTCCGTCAGGAATCGCTCGGTCTGCGAGTCCAGTTCAACGGCGATGCCATGCACGCGGCGACGGAAGTAGTGATAGGCGATCAGGGAGGGAATCGCGAGGATCAGGCCGAACGCGGTCGTGATCAGCGCCTTGGCGATCGACCCGGCCAGCATCGAGGCGCCGCCTTCATCGCCGTAGATCGACACCAGCTGAAACGCCTCGATCATGCCGATCATCGTTCCCAGCAGCCCCAACAGCGGGGCAACGCCGGCAACCAGGGCCAGCGGGTAGGTGCGTTCCTCCTGGTCAACCACATCGCGCGAGCCGATGTCGGCGACGACCGCCGACAACTTCTCGTAGGGATTGCTGCGATGGGTGATGACGAAGGTGATGATCTTGGCCATCGTGCTGGGGCGCTGTTCGGCTGCCTGAAGGGCGCTGGTCCAGTCGCGGCGCCGGATCAGCGGCAGGATCTCATCGAGCAGTTGCGGCGGGACAAATCGCTTGCGGCGCACAAACAGGGAGCGCTCGACAATGAACGCAACCATCGCCAGTGACAGCAGCCCGAGGAAGACCATCGTCCAGCCGCCGGCCATGATCTGCTCCACCCAGTCGACCGTGACCGTCTGGGCAGGATCAGCTTGGGATTGAGCAGCGGCAATGGCTGCGAAACAGCCCAGTGCTGCCACCGCGGGCAGCAGGATTTTTATCGGAAATCGTCGATGCATGAAAACTTCCTAACTGGTGTTAGCAACAGTTGTTGCAAAATTCGCAATAATTGCACGAATCGGACTGCGGGCGTCCGCTATGAGCGAACAAACAGAGTCATGGCTTACGTTTGCTCAGAGGAAAGTTATACCGTGATTTGTGGTAGGATGTGGAAGATTTTTTGTTATTTTGCATGATTCAACAGCCTGTGTTTATTGTTGTACAATAGTTGCACGGGCGACTTGGTCCTGCCGGTGCGCGGTTACCGGTTAGATTCCTTTCTCTTATGCGGATGGTACACACTATGATGCCTATCAATCGCAGGTCTTCGGTCTGGATTCATCTCCTGGTGCTTCTGTCCTTGGGGATGGCGCAACTGGCAGCGGCGGCAGAGCTGTCCATCGCCCGTCACCAGCCGTGCAACCTCTTCGACACCAGTGAGCCGATCCAGTTTACCATTCGGAGCAAGGGTGATTTGCCAGAAGGGGCTGCCTTGGTCGCGCGCCTGGTCGATGAAGCCGGTCGAGAAATCGCCAGCAGAACCGTCTCCGACTTTGCTGGAGAGACAACAGTCGATTTTGGCACGCCGGGGCGTGGGTATTACGAGATCGTCGTGACCCTCGGCGACGGAGACGATGCCGTCACGGATCGGGCCTCGCTGGGCGTGATGGACTTCGTCAACCGTTCAGCCGAAGAGGTGCGCGAAGGCGGATATGTCTTTGGACTCAAATGGTGGGCGGGCACGCATCGCAAGCGCGAAGTGATGGATGCGATGATGAAGCTGGGGTTGCAGTGGACGCGCATCATCCAGGACGAAGGCTATCGCGGGGGCGGAAACGATCCCATCATGATCGACGAGATGTTCCGCGATTATCCCCTGAATGCGGTTATCAAGGTCGAGCGGTTTCCCCGGGAAGCGTACGATACCGAACGTTACGGTCCCATTGAGGAATATATCAAGACCCACGGCAACCACTGGGTGATCAAGACGATTCCCAATCGAGAAGTGTATGAGCCGTGGCTGAAGGAACAACTGAAGAATATCCCGCCGGAACAGAAGGTCTTTGAAATCTGGAACGAACCGTGGGACAAGATGTCGCCCGTGGATTTTGCGGAGCTTTCGCAGATGATCGCGGACATCATCCTCGAGGAGCGTCCGGATGCGATCATCGGCCCGAACCTCGCCGGGCTTACTGGCAAGTATGAATACGACAACTTGTTCATCTAAGCCGGTGGCATGAAGCGGATGAAGATGGTGGCCCTGCATCCGTATGCCAGGACTACCGACCGCCAGCGGTATCAAAATTACAAGGCGTGGATCGAAGAGAAGGTCGGTCACGAGCTGGAGGTGTACATCACCGAGTACGGGTCTCACAACACGCCTGAAGGACCGCAGGCGCAGTCTGACTGGAAGCAGGCGGTGAATGTGGCCCAGCGTTCGATTGTTCTCTATGCCAATGGCGTGAAAGCTCTGATTCCGCATATTGCGGTGTCAGCCGAGCGGAATCCCACCTACTATGACGACTGGTTTGGTCTGTTCCGTCGAAATGAGACTCCCAAGCCCGCGCTGATCGCCCATGCCAACGCCGCTCGCATGATCGATGGCAGCAAATACCTTGGCGACCTGTGGTTCGGTCCACTGGTCGAAGCGATGGTGTTTGACAAGGGTGATAAGAAAGTCCTGATGCTGTATCACGTCGACCCCGCGAAGACTGAGCCGGATTCGCGCCGTGAGATCGAAGTCCTGGCGGACGGCCCTGTGCTGCTCACGGACATGCTGGGTCGAGAGACGATTCTCGAACCGGTGGATGGCAAGATCAAGCTCGAGGTCGGCGAGGCACCGGTCTATCTCACCGGAGTGAGTGAAGCCCAGCTTGCTGAGGCGAGCCTGGAGCTTCGGCCGGATCGCTGGCCGGAGGATGAGGTTCGCGAACGTCCCGTTCGGCGCGTCAAGAAGCTTGCCGGCTCGCTGGAGTTTGATGGCCGGTTTGAGGACTGGGAAGGAGCGTATCAATTCGCGTTCTTCAATCCAGCGGTGAATATGAAGGATGCCAGCGGTTTTGGATACATCAGCTGGGATGACCAGTACCTGTATGTCGGTGCGAATGTCACGGACGACGATGTGTATAACACCGCCGTCCCGGGCAAGCTGTATCGCGAAGACAGCATTGAGCTGTTTGTCAGCACCGAACCCCGCGAAACCGGGGGTGGATTTGGCCCCAATGACTGGCAGTTCTTCCTGACTCCGACCTCAGGATCGGGTGAACCGCGAATTGTTGCGCTGACTGAGCGCGAAAACGGCATCGTCGCTGAGATCGAGGGTGCGCGGTATTTTGCAGGCCCCACGTCGCACGGTTGGGCTATCGAAGTTGCGATTCCCTGGTCGTATTTCAACGGGTTCACGCCGGAAGTGGGTGCGCGCCTGATGCTCGACATGCGTCTGAATGACGCGGATCACTCGCACCCCCGGTGGAAACTGGACCCGAACGATTCACCGACCTTCCAGGTGCATGATCCCCTGTTCTGGGCATTCATGGTTCTGGAGGAATAAAACGCGGTACAGGGTTGTAACCGATTCATACTGCGATCGGTTAAGATCGGCGGCGAACGCTTGGCGTTCGCCGCCGATTTGTCAATGGTGACAGCCAACGAGGTAGTGGCATGGTTTGTTCGCTGATACGGGTGATGACCGCTGTGGTGCTGCTGATTCCGACAGTAGCCGCTGCCGGTCAACCGTTGAACATTCTGTTTTTCGGGAACAGCTTCACTCATCAGCATGATGTGCCTGCCATGGTGTCGCGGTTGGCGGTGGCAGGCGGCCATGAGGCTCCTCACGTGGTGTCGGCTGCGAAAAGCGGACGTCCCTTGGCGTACCATCTCAGGCAGGTGGCTGAATCCCCGCAGGAGAATGTGGATCATCCTTCCATGAGCGAGAAGATGTGGGATTATGTAGTGATCCAGGGCCACAGCGTTGAGCCGACTCACCTGGGTGATCCCAAGGTTTTCCCAGCCAATGTCGAGGCGCTGTTTGTCGCCGTGCGCGATCATCCTTCAGGCCGCGGCACGAAGGTGAAGGCGATTTTGTATCAGACCTGGGCACGCGAGGCGGGGCATGCGTATTATCCGGAGCATTTTGAATCGCCGGCTGCCATGCAGGCGGTGATTGTCGAGCAGTACCAGCGCGCGCATACACAGATTCAGGCGGCGCATGGCACCGAGGTTAGCCGGATCGCACCAGTGGGAGAGGCGTTCGAAGCGGCTGGGTTTGCCCGGGATCTGTATGGCGGCGATCGCTACCATGCCAGCCGCAAAGGAAGCCTGCTGGCGGCGATGGTGTTGTATCGCACGATCTATGAGCAGGACACTGCAGAGATCGAATACGACGCTATTGCCGAGTGGATCCCGGTTGATGCCGCTACGTGGCGGCAGCTTGTGGAACTGGTCGATGCCAGAACGCCGTGAAGCGGTGTCAATGTAGCCGAAGATATAATCCTATATCCCCATGGAAGAACCCGTCGAACAAATCGTAGAACACCTCATGGCGGCTGCTGATGCACTGCCCGAATCCGTGGATCGAGAGCAGTTTGAAGCCTATATGGACGAAGGGATGTTTGAGCATGCGTGGGAAGCGCTGCGACAGGCTGCCAGCGAGGTGGATGTGCCCTTCGGGTTCTGGGTGGAGATGTCCAAAGCCGGCGATCTGCTGGGGATGAAGTGATGCTTGTCCTCTCTATTGGCTGGTGGTCATTTCTGGTTTGCGCGCTATTCCCGAGGTGAAGCTTCGCAGGGAAATTGGATTCCACAGCCGCGAGACGCTGCCCATCAGGGCTTCAAGGCACATAAGAAACAGCACCAGCGCAATGGCCCAGGACCAACGAGGCGAAGGTTCACTGATTTCCGTGATACGAGATCGCAGTTCTGGCAGGCTGGTGACGATCAGGACATTGTCTGCCGGAGGGAGGATGCTGTCGGCTGGGCGATAAGTGAGCTCTGCCTCAGCCGCCGGCAGGTGGACCTGGAAGACGGCAATCACATCCGGGCGATCTGCGCGGCGCCAGGTGTAAGTGCCCGGCTCGGTGGTGTGGGGGAAGGTAAACGCCGGCGCATCGCCCGATTCATCCAGCCGAATGCGCGTGATCTGGCGGCGGGGGTTTTCCAGATCAAGCTCCTGTACGCCAGGAACACGACGTGCAGGCAGGCGCAGCGGCTGGCCGATCTCAACATTCTGGATCGCGGCCTGATCCCGCGGGGGTAGGCTGGTAAGTACCATCAGTTGCAGGTAGATCGGGTGCAGAGGCAGGTTGGTGAATCGGGGGTCGGGCAGGGTGCTCCAGGTGAAGATGCGTCCGGCACCCACTGTTCGACACGCTAGCAGCGGCGGGGGATTGCTGTCACCCCCGCGGGTGGGAGTGAGTCGCAGAAGAGGCGTGACCGACGGATGGTTGGTAATCAGGGGGACAAACCGGCGCACTGACAGTAGCGAAAGCTGCTCGGCATCGGTGGCGGTTTCGGTGACGAGCGGATCATCGCGCGTGCCAGGCGTGACCGTGTAGGTGCGATTGTCGGCAAGGGCAGGTAAGCCCGGCAGGAGGGGGGCGATCGATGATCGTGTAGCGTCATTGAGCTGGTTCCAGCTTGCTTCGAGCCCTGGCTGAAGAAACAAAATGATCGTGCCACCGCTGCGGGCGAAGTTGTGCAGTCGGTCAGCCTCCTGTTGATCCGGCCAGCGATGCCAGAGGGCAACGAGAATGTCCTCCTTACCGGTGGGAGCAGCAGCCAGTTGGACCTCGATGGGCCATTGCGACTGGCGGCCCTCGCTGGGGTCCAGGGCAAGTTGGACGAATCGCGCAGCCGACCGTGCTGTGCTCGGATCGACCAGCACTGTTGCCTTCTGTCGGGGCGGTACTTCAATCAGTTGCGAGCGATGATTGTCCCAGGCGGATGCGTCATCCGCTTGTAGTGTGGCGGTGAGCAGCAGCCAGCGATGGGCGGGCAGCTCGATGGGCCGGTGAAGCTGTGCGCGACCGGTGGAATCAAATCGCAGCAGGGCAGCGGGGACCTGGTGGAGGATCTCGCCATCGAGTGTCCGAACCTGTAACGCAACCGGACGTGAATCTCCTGTTCGACCAGCCACTTCGAGAGTTATTTCACTCGTGATGCCGGGAATCGGCTGGGGGGGATTGATGGAGAGCGCGGTGATGCCCGCATTGCGTGGTTGGGCGGGTTGGAGATCAATCAGGGCGACGCGGAGATTGTCGATACGGTCGAGGCCTTCGATCGGCTGGGGGAACTCACGGACATGGAGGTCGGAGATGACGATCAGCCATTTCTGGGAGGCGTCCTGGCGATGGAGCAGGTCGGTTGCCTGGACGATACGCTGCAGAAGCGGCTGGTGAGCGGGCGTAGGGGAGAGGGGACTCCACTGAGCGAGCATCGCAGCGGAGGATTGTAGCGGCGGGGTGTCGGTGGAGTCGGAGGTGAACAAGGCTACCCGTGCGCCCTCGAGTTCATTGCGAAGCAGATCCTCGATGATCGCGCTTGCACGATCCAGCAGCGGGATTTGCTCCTCGTGCAGTTGCATGGAGTAGCTGGTATCGACAACGATCGCCGCCACGGTGGAAGGGCCAGAGAACCAGGTGGTGGCGAGCATCCTCGCCGGCTGGGCGATGGCCCAGATCAGGAGCAGCAGCAGCAACACCCGGCAGGCAAGCAGCAGCCAGCGCTGCAACCTTCGACGGGCGGCAGTGCGCTGGATGCTGGCTTTTACAAATCGCAGGGTGCTGAACAGCACCACCGGCGACTTGCGTCGAAACAGCAGGTGCAGCACTACCGGTAGCCCAGCCAGCGGCAGTGCCCACAGCGCGTGGATGAACAGGAAGTCCAGGCCGAACATGATCTGTAGTAGCTACCGCGTCCTGCCATGAATGTTGTTGCCACTGATGAGACCCAGATTGGCACAGATAAGAGATTGCGTATTTGAGCTGATGAATAGCGCATAAAACATCGCGCCACTCGCAATGCAAGACTCACGCTTTATCTGCGTTTATCCGTGTTCATCTGCGGTTCCTTCAGTCCAGCTTTGCCAGTTCAGCTTCTGCCTGTGCGAGCTGATCGCGCGTCTGCTGAACCAGGTGGGGCGGCGCCTTGGCAACATAGGATTCGTTGGCCAGGCGCGCCTTCATCGCGTTGATGCGGTTCTCGAGTTCCTGGCGCTTTTTGGCCAGACGCTGTTTTTCGGCTTCGGGGTCGATCAGGCCCTCGATGTAGATCTCGGCTTGGCCGACGATCCCGCGTGCGGCGTTGACAGGCGCCGGCAGATCGGGCTTGGCCTCAACGAGCTTGCATGTCGCCAACAGGTCGACGATCTCGCGGGTCTCCAGCAGCAGCTTCGCCAGCTCGGCTGGGGCGCTGATGCTGCCGGGGACGGGCGGCTTCGGGGCGGCTTTGTA
>CAZSJB010000073.1:0-9451 GCA_964606625.1 uncultured Tepidisphaeraceae bacterium
GGAGCTGGCGTTCCAGGAGCTCAAGCGAAAACTGGAAGCCGAAGGGTTGATGGACCCGGAGCGCAAAAAACCACTTCCGGCGTATCCCACGCGGATCGCCTTGGTGACGGGACTAACGACAGCTGCCTTGGCAGACATGCTGAAAGTCCTGCGGCGCTATCCGTGGATCCGGCTGGGCGTGTATAACGTGCCCGTACAGGGGGAAGGTGCTGCGGAAAAAATCGCAGCCGCAATTGATCATCTCAGTGCGACCGCCGACACCAGCAAGATAGATCTGATCCTGCTGGCGCGGGGCGGCGGATCGCTGGAAGATCGCTGGGCATTCAACGAAGAATGTGTTGCGCGCGCGATCGCTGCCTGCCGGTTGCCCGTGGTGACGGGAATTGGTCATGAGGTGGACTGTTCAATTGCAGATCTTGTGGCGGACTATCACGCGCATACGCCAACAGAAGCGGCCCAGGTGGTGATTGGTCAGTGGCGCGCGGTGGCAGAGTCACTGGAAAGTGCTGGCGCGCGGCTGCGACGGGGGATGGCGGTTTGCCTGTCGGACGCGCGGCAGCGACTGGCTGCGATTGAACGACATGAAATCTTCCGCCGACCGCTGGATCGGGTAAATCGCCTGCGGCAGCTGCTGGATGATCGAGAGAAGAGCCTCCTGCATGCCCAGATGGGCCGGCTGCACACGCTGCACCGGTACGTTGGACAATTGGCGGAACGTTTGGAAGAGCGTCGCCCTGCGGCGGTGGTGGGGCGGATGCGTGAAGACCTGGCAGCCATGGCATCACGGCTGGGAAGTGCCATGTCACGAAGGCTGGGACAGGCACGACGCCGCTTGGATGGCTATGTGGAGCAGTTGCACGAACGGCATCCACGCCATCGCCTGCGGCTGTATGATCAGCAGATAGCATCGACCGCCGCGCGGCTGGAACGTGCCATGCGTCAGGAACATCGGCGCATGCAGGACTGTGTGGAGGCCTTGGCCAGCCATTTGCAGGCGATCGGCCCGCAACAGGTGCTGGCGCGTGGATATTCGATCACGACGCTGAAAAAAGGCGGTCAGGTAGTGCGTTCACCTGACCAGCTGTCCGGCGGTGAGATACTGGTGACACGCCTGGCTGATGGCAGCATCGAATCCGTTGCCCGGGATCCCAAGCAGCCATCGCTGTTTGAATAGCCGGTAACCGATCCACCATCTCCGGCGGATGATGGATCAGGCCTTTTGTCCCACTGCATCCCGCAGCAAAATCACCGGAAATCCATGGCCGGATTGCTCACCCTGCTGGAGGAGGGGCGGATTGGTTGCATACAGGTAGACAGCTGCCTGGAAGATGCTCTGCAATGCAGACTGCACCAGCCCGGCAACCAGCAGATAGATGATCGCCAGGGCAATCAGCAGGACACCTGCAATGCTGTTACCACCGACATAGAGAATGATGCCTCCGATAAGCGCTGCAACCGCAGGGAGGTTGATCACGAAAAAGACCAGTCCGAAGCTGAAATTACCGACCAGTTGCTCACCCCATGTGCGCCGCAGCAGGGCACCGGATTCTTTCACCGCCGCCAGCGGACCCTTGTTCTGCACGACCAGCACAGGCACGACCAGGAAGGTCACCAGGCTCCAGGCGACACCACCAATTGCAGAGATCACCTGGCCCAGTTTGCCTGAACGCTCTTCCAGCACCCGCAGCAGCAAGCCGACTGTTGCCGCTACCACAGCCCAGCCGAGAATCAGGTGAATCCGTTTCATCGCCTGATTGAATCCCCATCCCACGGTCGGATCACCCCCTTCCATACGGTGGATCGCAGAGGCGATGATGGCTGTGTTAAAAAAGGCGATGACGAAGTAATTGGCAAAAAGAAACAGGAAAATCATCCCGTAATACAGGACGTGATCCAGTGGAGCTGCTTCCTGGCTGGGCGGCTCGTAGGCGCCCGTGGCGAAGAGTGGAACCACGAAAACCGCCATCACCAGCAGGCAACAGATGCCTGACAGCAATGGAAACACCAGCAGCTCCTTATCCTGGCGCAATACCCGCCAACTTGCACCCATGAGGCTCCAGGTGTAGCGGAATTTGTCGATGACTGCGAGAATCATATTTGACCCTTCCTGTGGATATGCCTGCTTCTATTTTGCCGCAGAGTCCTGCAAATCCAAGATAAAAGTCGGTTAAACTCGGTTTGAAGGATAACCGATTGCTTCAATACCCCCTGTCCCCGGGCACCGGTTTGACGGGTGGGGCAAGTAGTCTGGCGATGGGAAGGGCAGATGGCAGGCAAATCCAGCATCGGGCAGCGAATTGCCCGGCCGTTTTTGAAGCTTGGTACACGGGCGGCGCGAACAGCACTGCGAATCGTCAAATCGAATCCGACGCTCTACGCAATGCTGTATGACGCAGCCAACGTGCAGGAGTTCAGCGATCTGTTCGAACACGAAAAGATGCTGGCTGACGCCGTGCGGGTTGACACCTACGCCGCGGCCATCCGGCAGTGCATCAAACCAGGTGATGTCGTTGTCGACCTGGGGACTGGCAGCGGTATCCTGGCCATGCTGGCAGCCAGACAGGGGGCGATGGTATACGCCATAGATCACTCTGACTTTATCGAGGTCGCCGAGAAAATCGCACGCCACAACGGCATTGAAAATATCCAATTTGTTCGCGCCAACAGCAAGCAGTTTACCTGCCCCGAGAAAGTGGATGTGCTGCTCCACGAGCAGATCGGGGATGATCTGTTCAATGAGAACATGATCGAGAATCTGCTCGATCTCAAGCGTCGTCTGCTCAAGCCCGATGGGCTCATCCTGCCGGGGAAGTTTGAACTGTATATCGAGCCAGTCTCTCTCAAGCCGGCTTTTCGTGTGCCCTACATCTGGGAAATCCGGCCGCAGGGACTGAATCTCGACCTGATGCGCGATCTTCCCGAGGCTGTCGCGTATCAGTCCACCAAATATCACCGGCGCCCCATGGAGAATGCGGGCATCGATACCTTCCTGAGCGATCCTCAGCCGCTGATCACCGTCGATCTCAATACCATCACAGATGCGGATCATCTTCCCACCACCTATCACGCCACGAGACATATCGTCCGTAGCGGACAGCTCGATGGCCTGTTCCAGTATTTCCGCGTGATCTTTGACGACCAGATCGCATTTGATACGCACCCGGCCAGTACCAAAACCCACTGGGGCAATCGTCTGTTTCGTGTCCCGCAGCGGCAATTGTCGGCTGGTGAGATGATCGGTTACACGCTCTCCATGGGGAACATCGCACACAGCCACACCTGGGAAGTGTCGTTGCATTCTCCCACTCATCAGCCCACAGCTTCCGCGACGGCAAAGGTGTGACATCGGCGCATTCGTAGCCATTGCACCTGATAGCCGTTGCATCGACAATAGCTGTGGTGACTGCAATGACTACTCCCGTCGAATCTCAGGCACTCAATTACTCGCTGGAAGCAGACCTGGCATACCTGGGTGCAGATCGCGCAGAGAAGATGGATGTCTATCTGCCACCCGAGCAATTTGCACGACCGTTGCCAGCGGTATTGTTGATCCATGGCGGTGGATGGCGCATAGGGGACAAAGCCAACCCCCGAGAACGCAACATTGGCAGCACGCTTGCCAGCCACGGCTACGCGGTTTTTTCGATCAACTACCTGCTGAACGAGGGATATAAGGACACCGACGGCAGGGTGCATACAACGAAAGTGGCCTACCCGCAGAACCTGTATGACTGCAAATCGGGCTTGCGGTTTATCCGAAAAGAATCCACGCGATTCGGCATCGACCCTGATCGCATCGCCGTCATGGGAGGATCGGCGGGCGGAACCTTTGCGATGCTGCTGGGCGCTACAGCCCATGTCCCTGAGATGAATGCTGGAGGCTTGTACACTGATCAGCGCAACGACGTTGCCTGCGTGATCAACTTTTACGGAGTGCCTGATCTGCAGGCAGAGCGATACATGCACGTGTTTGCCGGCGCCACGCCCGAGCAGACACAGGAAAACCTGCGCTGCATGTCTCCGGTAACGTGGCTCCATCGTGACATGCCGCCCCTGTTGATCACCCACGGTACAGCCGATACCACTATCCCCGTCGAATCGTCACGCTCGCTCGTCCGTTGCCTGGAGACTATCGGCGTTGATTACTGGTACATCGAAATCGCAGGCGCTGTTCACAGCTATCATCTTCAGCCACCCCAAATGGATCTGCGGCCGGTGGTACTCACTTTCCTGGAAAAGCATCTCAATCGATGACTCTAGCAATAAGCCCATCCCATAACAGGAGATCAGTCACGTGCGATTTGAACAGTGGTTTGATGATCATATCAAGTTAACCTCGGCTGGTGATCCGCCTGCCGAGGCGGTCTACCGGTTCTCGCCCAGCCTGCCCAAGCCCTGCATCCATCCGTTAACAACACCCGCTGGTGTAGTGCTCACCGGATTTGAAATGTCGGATCATGTCTGGCATCGCGGGCTGTGGTTTACGATCAAGTTTGTCAATGAAACCAACTTCTGGGAGGAGCATGATCCCTACGGCCGACAAGTCAATCGTGCTCAACCCCGTGTTGAACTGATTGACGATTCGTCTGCGCGGATCATCCACGAGATTGAATGGGTATCCGCCGCGACAGGCTCTGCGATTCTCGAAACGCGCACCTTGGTGCTGCGGCGCAGCGGAGAAGCAGGGCAGATTGACTGGACCAGTCAATTGCAAGCCCTCATCGATCTGAAGCTCGATCGCACGCCCTATACCACCTGGGGCGGTTACGGCGGCCTGGCGTTTCGCGCATCGCGCGAACTGCACGAGGTGAACTTCCTCCTGCCAGACGGTCAGACGACGCAGTCGCTCAGCGGACAGCCCCATGAGTGGTGTCTCATGCACGCCAAGGTGGACGGTGGCCGGGACCGCCATGTCTCGCTGGGAATCGTCGACCATCCCGGCAATGTCCGCAGCCCCTCTCCCTGGTATTGCAAGACCGGCAACGGATTTACTTACATGAATCCGGCGTTTTTATTTCACGAGCCGATGTCGCTGGAAGCGGGGAAGCAGTTGGTGCTGCGATACCACATTGCCTGGCGGGATGGCCTCTGGTCGCAGGAGACATTCGCCGAACTGTCCCAACAGTATCGCGCAAGGAAGGAGCTCTAGAGCCATGCCCCGGCTTTCTCCCCAGCCGCAATCAGTAGCATCGTCCGTCAAACATCAACGTCTGCTGCGTGTGTTGCATGTCGGTGTTGCCAATCGCGGTCTGTGGCCGCTGCAACGATGCAATGAATCCACCGGATTCCAGCCGGCTGCGCTGTGCGATATCAATCCTTCTGCCCTGGCGTCTGCCCGTGAACTCACCGGCCTCAAGGAAACCGATTGCTACACCGATTTCGATCGCGCCCTGGCGAATGCTGATGTGGATTGCGTCATCATCTGTGCCCCCACCGTTCTTCATGTACCGCTGGCGAAAAAATGCATCGCAGCCGGCAAGCCGGTGTTGATCGAGAAAGGAATGGCACCGGATTGGGCCAGTGCCCAGGAACTCGTACGCGTGGCGACAGAAGCCAATGCCATCGTGGCGGTCGCGCAGAATTACCGCTACAACGCGCCGGAGCGCACTATCCATCGGGCCATCAATGATTCACAGTACCTCGCCTATCTCGGACCGGTCCACATGATCGAGTACACGCAGTATCGTGTGCGACCCAAACCGCGTACACTGACGTATCCATTTGCGTCAGTGTGGGACATGTCCTGTCATCATTTTGACAACCTGCTGTCGTGGCTGGGGCCGGTGCGAGAGATGACGGCTCATAGCTGGCGAGCAACGTGGTCGCCCTATGAGCATGACAACAATACCTCAGCACACATCCTCTTCGAGAACGGCACGCACGTGCATTATATCCACACCCATGACGCAGCCCGCAACGTGCTGGAACTTCAGATCCATGGAGAGCGCGGAGCAGTAGTGCGGGTGGACAATTCGATTACCTTCAACGAGCGGCCCACGGAGCAGTTTGGCTCGCGCCCGATTGTCGAACTTCAGCAGGAACCCGCAGAGGGAGAGTCAGATCTGTTGCGGGATTTCCATGCCTGGATAGTGGAAGGAACCGAGCCGGGAATCAGCGTCCGCAATAATCTCGAGACGATGGCTGCCTGTGAGATGATGGTGCGATCTATCAGGGAGAAGCGGACGGTTCGACGAGAGGAGTTGTCTTGATGGCTGGCGCACGAGAGGACGTGACATCGGCATCCGACCACCAGCAGCAGCCGATCGGCTTGATTGGGGGGATCGGATTAACCGAGGTGCATGTATATGCCCAGCGTCCGGCACCTGATGGAACCTTTAGCGGCTGCCCGCATGTCCATGCGGTGGTGGATGAAGGCTATTTTGTCTTGCAGGGAACAGGGTGGGTGGACTTTCACGATCTGGAACATGGATATCGGCAGATGCGACTGGAGCCGGGGGATTATGTGCATTTTCCGCCGATGGTGATGCACCGGCTGGTATCCGATGGAGATCTGATCATCCTGGGAATGATGGGCAGCGCGGGATTGGCTGAGCGGGGTGAGGCGCGCATTTATTTTGGCCGATCCGTGGATGAAGATGCCCACCAGTTCCAGGCACTGATGGCCCTTCCGCAATCCAGGGGATTGGAAGGTGCGCTTGAGCGGCGGGATAAAGCGGTGGCGGGATACCTGGAGTTGATGCGACTTTGGGAGACTGACCGCACGGCATATGGAAAGGAGTTGGAGCGCTTTTTCACAGTGCATCGCAATGCCATGGTGACACGAGTAGAGGAGTTCACCCAGCAGGTACATCAGGGCCCAATGAAATGGGCTGAGCAAACGCTGCAACGACTGGCAGCGCTGCCGAAAGGTCAAACCATCGGAAAAGAAGCGGTCCGGCGTAACCGGCGCGGCATGGAATCGGCATTAGGCATGTGTGGGGTACTCCGGCCAATGCTTACCCTGGAAAAATGGAGAGAGGATGGAAGTGGTGCCCAATGGCCGCCACATCAAGCCAATACCTGACAGTGGAGACCTTTGTGTTGTCCAACCGGCAACACATGAATACCAAAAATATTCAAATTTGTTGGATTCCAAGTCCAACAGTTGTATGATTATTGTAAGTCGCTGATAGTCATACGAAAGGATCTACGCGTGGAGAGTGAAACAGTCAGTCGTAAGGAGGGCACTCCCCGGCGGCGTAAGCGATTCGCCCTGCGTGATGTAGCCAAGCTGGCTGCGGTAGATGTCAGCACCGTGTCGCGCGCCCTCAACCATGATCCCCGTGTTAATGCGGAGAGGGCAGAGGCTATCCGCCAGTTGGCTGAGCGTATCGGGTATAGGCCTCGGCCGCTTCGCGGCAATCGTGCGCGTTCGATTGGTCTTCTGGTTCAGCCGGCGCCCAATGGGATGCACGCTGACCAGTTTCTCGAGCGCATCGGATGGGCCACTCAGCGCCTGCTGGGTCAGCGGCGCATGCACGTCAATCTCGAGTTTCTCTCCCAAGGCGAGAATCCGCAGCTTCCGGCTGTGGTGCAGCAGAATCGGGTCGATGGCGTCCTGTTGGCGGGGACACCGCCGCGCGAGCTGGTCGATCAGATACGCGAACTGGGCACGCCGGTAGTCGCGATTAACGATTCGCTGGCACGGCTGGGGGTGAGCTGTGTGCGGTCTGATCCTGCACCGGCGATCCATCAGGCAATCCTGCATCTGGCTGCCCGCGGACATGAGTCGTTTGCGCTACTCATGAAGTCGATGAAGTATCCGACAGCCCAAGCACGCCACCAGGCATATGTCAGCTCCTTGCAGGAACTTGGGATCGAGCCCAACCCGAACTGGATTCTTACCGATCTTCAGACAGATCTGTCGGGCGGACGTGAAGGAATCCGCCGGCTACAGGCCCAAGGCCAACTGCCCACAGCCATTCTCTGCGAAAACGACTGGCTTGCCCTGGGAGCGATGCACGAACTACAGCGACAGCAAATTCGTATACCTCATGACATAAGTATTGTCGGACATGACGACCTGTGGATCTGTGAGCGGTTAGAGCCAACCCTCACCAGCATCCAGCGAGCTGAGCAGCAACTGGTGGAATCGGCGATTGATCTGCTGGTTGCCCAGATCGAAGATCCGGATCGTGAGCCACAGGAAATTCTGCTCCAGGGCGTCATGGTCTGGCGACAGAGCACCGGTCCCGCGCCACAGCGTCTGAAGCGCTAAAGGCCATGGAGGCATCAAGGACATCTAAAAACTTTTTTGGTTGTCAGATTGCAACAGCCGATGTATCTTAATACAAGTGTTGCATATCATGTACACAGGGGGTGAACAGTAGGCATCACGTCCGCAGGGTCGGACCAGATCGGAGGCGTCATGAAGCGCTTGGTGAATCCCACATCTTATACCCGCCGCAGTAAGAGCGGATTCACGCTCGTCGAACTGCTGGTGGTGATCGGCATTATTGCACTTCTTATCTCGATGCTGCTGCCCGCACTCAACCGGGCCAGGGAGTCGGCCAAAAGTGTGCAGTGTCAAAGTAACCTCCGTCAAATCATGGTCGGAACGATCATGTATGCGAACAACCACAATGGAGTGTTCCCGGCTGCATATTGGAGCACATCAGAAAATCGTATACGCATGACCCGACCCCATTCCTTATTGACCACGGGACAGCTCACTGAAGCAGTTATCCGGGATCCCAAGGTCTGGGATTGCCCTGCTGACGTTACCCGTGGTCCACAATATGTGGGTCCGGGATCAGGTAACCCTATTCCCGGCGGATATGCCTCAACCAGCTATCGTGGCAACTGGTTCACGTCCGAGGGTCGCGAAGCGGAATACAACATCTCCTATGGCTACAACCGCACCGCAGGATACAACGATAATGAAACCAGTGGGCAGGTACTTTACATACCTTATCGCCCTGCGCGTCGGGGGGGACGCACTTCAACGGACCCCATCTGGTTCGATTTTGAATGCGGAATAGATTCTGCCAAGTGGGGGTTTGAATATGGGACGGTTCAGATGGAGTATCTGACTGGCGGTTATTCCCAGGCTGAGTTTTCTGGTCGCCACGGTGGTGCGGTGAACGTCGCCGCAGCCGATGGACATGTTGAGTCCTTCATGCTGCCCAGAATGTACTTTCGCGATAGCATTAATAAGCAAAAAATGACACACAGCGAGTGGCGTCCGTGGATGATCGACGTATCGCGTGACCGCGATTACAAGGCGAAGCAAACGATTAGATACAAATAATGGCTTGACACACCTCCTCCCTATACATGCACATTAATGTGACTGGTCGGATGATCCCGACCAGTCACATTTTGTATCTATGGACATTTCAGCCAATCAACTCACTGAGGCTATGGCCTTTCAAAGCTAAGGGTTGCTCGTTCCCGTATGTTGGTTAATGCTATTTTCTGTGTGGAATTTGCGAACCGCCGAGCATTCGGA
>CAZSJB010000074.1:0-8323 GCA_964606625.1 uncultured Tepidisphaeraceae bacterium
GATGCAGATGGGGCATATGCGCTTTGAGCCGAACATCAACGTCCACATCACCGACGACGCCGGCCAGGTGCATAAGACTGCCATCACCGAGATCAAGAATCTCAACAGCTTCAGCGTGCTGCAGCGGGCGACGGATTACGAAATCCAGCGCCAGATTAATGAATGGATTGAGACCGGCAGCCTCGGCCGCAAATGTACCATGGGCTGGGATGAATCGACCGGGACGACCTTCCTCCAGCGGGAGAAGGAAGACGCGCACGATTACCGCTATTTTCCCGATCCGGATCTCATGCCGGTCAAGGTCAGCGATGAATGGCTGGCGGAGATCAAGCAGCAGGTGGGCGAGCTGCCGGCTGCCCGGCGGTCACGTTACATCGAGCAGCTTGGGTTGTCACCAGCCGATGCCACCACACTGGCGGGCGATCGCCGCACGGGTGACTACTACGAGCAGGCCATCGCAGTCGGGGCTGATCCGAAGCGCACCGCCAATCTCCTGATCAATGTCCTGGCACAGCTCGCCAAGCAGGGAGCGGGCAGCGTCGCTGATTTGCCCATCTCTCCCAGGCGACTCGCGGACGTTGCCAATCTCATCGACCAGAACAAACTGGCAGCCAGCAGTGCCTTGCCTCTTTTTGAGAATCTGGTGCAAGCTCCACCAGCAGAGGAGGTCACGACGGAGCAGCGTGCCGGCGAACTTGGCTTGATCCAGTCCAGCGACGCATCCGAAATTGATGCCGCCATCGACGCCCTGATCGCCCAAAACCCCAAGCCGCTTCAAGATTTCAAAGCCGGCAAGCAGCAGGCCTTGGGCGCTCTGACTGGCATGATCATGCGATCTGCAAAGGGATTGAATCCGAAGCTCGTGCAGCAGCGTCTCCGCGAGCGGTTGAGCAATTGAGGCAGGCTGCACCTGGTCGTGTCCATTGCAATGGCACAGTCGCTGAACTACCGCACGCCTCAGCCGCCGGCTTCACCGCAGCCGCATCGACCGCCCACAATTGCCTCGTTGATCTGCGCTGGTGCGACGGGCCTCCTGTTGCTGTTCGGATTACACGAGGACTTGGGCATCTTCAGAATTGCAGTCGTCGCCCTGATGCCCATCCTGCAGATAACCGGCATCGTGACGGGTATCCAGGTCCTGTGCCGTGAGCGACGTCCGGCAGCCGTCGGACTCTGTGCCAATGTGCTGCTGGGACTTGGTCTGGCTAGCCCATTCATTCAGATTGTTGACGAACTGCTGTGGTTTCTGTGGTGATGATATAAGGTTGCGCGCTGGTATGCGGAAGTAATGACTGTTACGGTTACGGTACTACACGTTGCCAGGGATGCGAACGGCGGCATGTTGATGGCCGGGAATGCGTATGGATGCCCAAACCACCCCAACCCGCATTGATTTGAAAAAAGACGAACGGCTGGTCATCGAGTGGGCGGATGGTCGGACCTGCACCTACACGATCACCTATCTCCGCTCGATGTGCCCATGTGCCTTGTGCAAGACCGTTCGCAGCGGCAACGATCCACACCAGCTTCTTCAGCCGGAGAAAAAAAAGACCTCGCTTACCATCCTCCCAGGCAATTACACGGGTACCCTTACCGCAACCCATGCCGAAATGGTGGGGGGATATGCTTTGAAGATTCAGTTTTCCGACCGGCACGACACGGGGATTTACTCATTCCAGTACCTGCGGTCGATCTGTCCCGATCGGGACTGATCGAAGGGCCATACACGCAAAGAGTTACAGGCTGCATACCTCAGCCTGGTAAGCCACTTCCCAAGACGATTTATTGCCGTGAAACCGGTTTTTTCTTGCCTTGAATCTGTTTGCAAGCCATAATGAAACCGGTTTCATAGCCTTAGTTACCGTTTTCACAGGGCATTTATGTCTGCTGCGACGCCAAAACTTCCGACTCCCCGTCGTCGCCCGACGATTTCGGACGTCGCCCGCTTGTGTGGCCTTTCCAAAGCCACCGTCAGCAAGGCGCTGAATCTCAGCGAAGATGAGTGTCCGCTGCTGCCGGAGACGCGCGAGCGCGTTATTGCCGCGGCTGCCAGCATCGGGTATCGCCCAAGCTGGCGCGGCCGGGTTCTTGCCCGCCGTAAGTCGCACATGATCGGCATGCTCTACGACGGCCGTCCGCATCGTAAGTACAGCGGCCGCGGGAGCTGGAACCATCCCCAACGCGGTGTGTACTGGAACATTGTCGACTACCTCGAGCAATTGCTCGAAGGTGCGGGTTATTCGTCGACATTTGTACGCTTAAAGGATCAGCAGGAGCACTGTGAGCAGGTGCTGGGCGACCAGCGGTTTGACGGTTGCCTTGCGCTGGGCGATCTGCCCGAGCCCGCCCTGCAAGCTCTCCGGCAACATCAGGTTCCCGTCGTCATGATCGATACTCACCACGGTGCTGAGTGGACTCAGATCTCCGTGGATGAGATCCAGGGGATGACAACCATCCTTCAGCATCTGTATGACCTGGGACATCGGCGGATTACCTACTATCCTGGCCGGGGGGGCACGCCGTTCTCCGTCTCCGCGATTCGCACCGAGGCGTATCTGAGTTTCATGCGCGAGGCCGGGCTGGAACCGGATGAGATGTTTGTCGGCCCGGTCGGCGCCTTTGTCGATCAGTTACTGAACGGATCGTATCAGCCGACGGCTGTTCTCGATTTTGAGCACTGGTCGGCGGTACGGGCGCTTCAGGAACTGTGGCGGCGCGGTGTACGCGTCCCTGACGACCTCAGCTACGCCTCCTTCAACGATACCTATCCGGTGGATGCGGTCATTCCACCGTTAACCGTGATGGCTCTGCCCAGTGAAACCATCGCTGACAAGGCATGGGAACTGTTGCAGCAACGCATCAACAGTGACGAACCTGTTGCACCTCAGAAGGTGATTCTGTCCCAGCATCTCGTAGTTCGCGAATCGACTGCGCCGCCGCGCTCCCGGCTTTCGATCAGCAGCACGGCCGGCGTGCAGCCGGTTCAAAAAAACATATCTCAAAAGGAGGCCAATCGATGATCTTCAGACATGCCATTCTGGCAACCGCGGTCGGTGCACTCGCGACGGTGGCGACTGCATCCGCCGCGATGATTGATTTCAATACCCCCGGTGATCTGACAACCCATTTCAATCTGCCTGCCGGTACCACCGCTGACGAGACGCATATTGAGATGGACAGTGGCGGCGTAGGCGATTCGCGTGCCGTGCGACCCGCCAACAAGGATACAACCGCTGTCTACAAGACCGAATCATTCAATCTCGAGATCGGCCAGACGTTCACGACCTCGATGATCATCAAGAAGACGCGCATTACCGCCAATAACAGCCGTACGTTGCAGCTGGGCCTTGGCGGGGGTGACAACAACATCTTCACCACGGGTGCGATTCCGTTCCTGAGCGCACGCGTGGACTCCAACAACGACCAGTTCATCATTCGCGTGCAGCATCGTGGTCGCGATCAGCAACTGTACACGATTGATGCCAGCAGCGTCTTCGACCTCACGAGCGATCGCTTTTACCAGTTCACGGTGAACATTACGCGCACGGCGGCTGACGAGTACCAGATTGGCGGCACTTTGCGTGATTTCGGCATCACTGGCCTGGCGCCGGGCGGTGAGGTAACGGCGTTCGACACCAAGACGATTACGAATAACATCCTGACCGGCGCAACACCACCTGATCTTCATGCAGCCTTCCGCAGTATGTACCAAGCCGGCGCACTGCGCCTGGACAACTTCACAGCCGAAGTGCCCGAACCGGCCAGCGCCGGACTGATCCTGCTACCAACCTTTGCGTTGCTTACCCGGCGACGCGCAGGACACAGTGATTGAACATGGACCCGCAGCCGGCCACCCAGCCGGCGCATTTCGCAAAAGATTGCAGAGGCCTATATGCGTAACACACCTGTCCAACATCGCCACGCATTTACCCTGGTCGAGCTGCTGGTGGTCATCGGTATTATTGCTCTTCTCATCAGCATCCTGCTGCCCTCACTCAACCGGGCGCGGGAAACAGCCAAGGCCGCCGCCTGCATGTCCAACCTGCGGCAGATCGGCACCGCACTGATGATGTATGCCAATGATAACAAGGGTTACATTGTCCCCGGCGACTATCGCAACGACAGCAACGTTCGTGAGAATTGGGCGACGATCCTCGTCATCGGTGGATATCTGCCCAGTCCATCTCAAAGCGTTGGCGGACCACCCGACGCTTCGACCACTTCAGAAGGTAATTCGGTCTTCCGCTGTCCAAGCGGGCTGGAAACCTATGGTTCATATAGCCCGGCGTCACAAACGGATGGTCGAGGTGCTGGCTTCCTGCGCCAATTGTCCTACGACCTGGCAGGTCCCGGTAATACGGTTCGCATTGACAATTGGTATGGCATGAATGGCTGGGGCACCAATGACCCCACCTATCAGGAAAAGGCATTTGAACGCTATCCCTTTACCCGAATCAAGGTGGGTTCCAACGCCTTCAAAAAGCTGCACAAGTTCACTGACTTCCGGGCTGCATCGGAGCTGGGTCTGATCTACGATGGAAGTGATTTCCATCAGCAGAATCCGCAAAATATCAACGCTCGTCATCATGGCCAGAAGACAACCAACATGCTCTTTGCGGATGGGCACGTGGAGAACTTCCAGACCAGCCAGATTCCTGAAACTTATAGTCTGTCACATGACTTGCAAAGAAACATCGTTCCGCGCCTGCGCCTGGATGTGATTGACTGAAGTGATGCCGATCGACAGAAAGCGGAGCCGAGCCGCTGACTGTACGCCCATTTTGCAAGGAGATTCAATGAATCCACTCGTGATTCTGTCACCGGTACTGATCGTCTGCGCGTTGCTCGCCCAGATTGCCCAGGGCGCTGAAACGCCCACGCTGCCGCCTGGCACGACCCTGTTCGACACCGACGTCAACACGTTTCAACTTACGGGGCCCGAAGCAGCCAATGCGTCGATTGAGCGGATCAAGGTATCCGGTCTGCCGTTCCAGACGGCATACCGGGTGCGCGTGGACAAGCAGGCCAGGGAGGCCTGGGGGATTCAACTCAGCAAACAGTTGAATCAGGCGCTGCCGCGAGGCCATGTGGTGCTGCTCAGTGGTTACGTTCGCCTCGTCAGCACCGACAATGAATCCGATGAAGCTCAGCTTGCCTTTGTCCTGGAGCAGGCTGCCGAGCCGTTCGGCAAGGAAGTCTCCGCACCCTCCCGTGCCGGCAGGGAGTGGGTACGTTTCGATTACCCCATTCGAGTTCGATACGATCACAGCGAAACCGGTTCAAAGTTGGCCTTGCGCGTCGGGCTGGAACGTCAGACAATCGAGATCGGTGGTGTTCGGCTGATCGATTTCGGCAAGGACGTCCCGCTGGAGTCGCTTCCGCAGACGAAGTTGCAGGGCTATGACGGTCAATCCCCGGATGCCCCCTGGCGTGCTGCGGCGGCTGAGCGGATTGAAAAATATCGTAAAGGCGATCTGGCGATTCAGGTTGTCGATGCCCAACAGCAGCCCGTGAGCGGCGCGGAGGTGGCGGTTCGCATGCAGCGGCATGCTTTTGCCTTCGGTTGTGTCTACAACCCGCGACGGATCGCTGGCATCCGCGCCAATGATCCTGACAGTGAGATCTACCGCACCAAGTTCGTCGAGTTGTTCAACGAAGCAGTCGACGAGTGGTCCATGAAGTGGCCGGCCTGGGAGAATCCTGAGCATCGCCAATGGGCACTGGACAGCGCCAAGTGGATCCGCGAGCAGGGCATCCGCCTGCGTGGGCACACGATGATCTGGCCAAGCTGGCGACGCACTCCCCCAAGCCTGCGTGAGCTGGCATCCGATCCGGCTGCTCTGCGACAGGCGGCAGCCGACCGCATCACCGGCGTGGGACGAGAGTTCGCCGGGCTGGTGGTTGACTGGGATGTCGTCAACGAGCCCTACACCCACAACGATCTCCTCGAGATCCTCGGCCGGGATATCATGATTGAGTGGTTCAAGCTCGCCCGCCAAGCCGATCCGAATGCGGTCCTCTACCTCAACGAAGCCGGCCAGCCCAACAGCGGTCCCCGTTCCGAACGATATGATGTCTTCTATAACGACCTGAAGATGCTGATCGACGGCGGCGCCCCCGTTGGCGGTATCGGGATGCAGGGGCACTTCGGGCAAAATCTCAATTCGCCCGAAGACCTTTTGAGCATTTATGACCGCTTTGCCGTGTTCGGGCTGCCCATCAAGATCACCGAACTGGATATCGATCATCCGGATCCGCAGATCCAGGCTGATTACATGCGCGATTTCCTGACCGTCACTTTCAGCCATCCCAGCGTCGAAGGGATTCTCATGTGGGGGTTTTGGGAATCGCAGCACTGGCGTCCGCGAGCGGCGCTGTGGAGCAAGGACTGGACACTGCGGCCTGTTGGGAAGGCCTGGCTGGACCTGGTTCGTGGCGAGTGGTGGACCAACGAGCAGGGAGTCACCGATGCCCAGGGCCGTTACGCTACCCGAGGTTTCCTAGGTGATTACGAGGTAACGGTGACCCTTGGAGATCGAACCGCAACCGCGCAGGTTACGCTTGATCGCGACGGCGAAGAGGTTCGTATCGTGCTTGATTGATGTTTGTTTCTTCGCGCGGGCGTTACGCGCGTGCAGACGCATACCCTGCTGGTCTGCTCGGGCGTGGCGCCCGCATCACGTTTCACATCAGGATCACAGGTTGGACAGGGCCTGTGTGAGACGACGGATCTCATGCAGGGCGACCCCCTTGAGAGGCGGGATGCCGCCATTCATCGTTGGGATGATGGCTTGGGAGATGCCTAGGCGGGACGCTTCCTTCAGCCGTTGTTCGATCTGTGGGACAGGACGAACCTCTCCCCCCAAACCCAGTTCGCCGATTGCCAGCGTGCCCGGTGGTAATGGACGATTCAGGTGAGACGATGCGATTGCCAGTGCAATCGCCAGGTCGATGGTCGGCTCGACAACCTTTACGCCACCCGCGACATTGACGAATACATCATCGGCTGCCAGGCGCAGTTCGGCACGCTTCTCCAGCACGGCAATGATCATCGCCACCCGGTCACTGCTGACGCCGCTGACCTTCCGGCGGGCTGCCCCGATGACACTGGATGCGGTCAATGCCTGCACCTCCACCAGCAGCACGCGCGATCCCTGCATGGCAGCCGTGATGACGCTGCCGCTGGGAGCATAGGGCTTGCCATCGGGGCCTGGGCCATACTGTTCGAGGAACAGGTTGCCCGGCTCGGCTACTTCGCGCAGGCCGTTGCCTGTCATTTCAAACAAGCCGATTTCATATGTCGAACCAAACCGGTTTTTCACGCATCGTACAATGCGGTGCGCGTGAAACCGGTCGCCTTCAAAGTAGACGACCGTATCGACGATGTGTTCGATGATCTTTGGTCCAGCCAGCGTGCCGGCCTTGGTGACATGACCCACAAAGATAATTGCAATTCCGCTGGTCTTGGCCAGATAGACCAGGTCCATGCAGCAATCACGGAGTTGCGTGACCGACCCCGGGGCAGCCGGGATATCGGGTTTATAGATCATCTGAATCGAATCGATGATGACCACGGCCGGCTGAACCTGGCTGATACGATGGATGATCCGCTCGACATTTGTCTCCGCCAGGACCAGCAGATTGTCCGCCTTCACCCCCAGGCGTGAGGCACGCAACGCGGTCTGGCGGGCGGATTCCTCACTGGTGACGTAGAGGATCGGGTTGGAGGTTTGAGATTCAGGAGATTTTTTACCCGAACCCTTCCCGCCTGCCAGGGTCGCAGCCACCTGCAACAACAGGGTGCTCTTGCCGATGCCCGGCGCACCGCCTACCAAGGTTGCACTGCCAGGGACAATTCCGCCGCCCAGGACACGATCGAACTCGCCGATGCCCGTTCCCATGCGCGGCGTATCGGCTTGGCTGATCTTTCCGATGGCGACCGGTTCAGCGGCAGTTGCCAGATCTCCGGTTCCAGTCAGGTCGGCAGTCCGCTGACGGCGCGGGTCGGCGGTGGGGGCTTTGTACTCCTGAAGCGCATCCCACGTTCCGCAGTCGGGGCATTTACCCATCCATTTGGGATGAACGCTGCCACAGGAATTGCACAGAAATTGAGTTTTTGCTTTGGCCATGGGTTTGGTTTGTGTCAGTGTATCGGCCATGCGGCGGGGAGGGAAGGAATATCGGGCTTTGCAGGAGATGCACTGAATGGCTGGATCAAGTTGTTGTCGCGGATAGCCGACATTGAGGTAGGTCTGTTGCGCTAACTTTATGACAACTGCTGATCACTCCCAGTCACTTATCCGACGGATGCCCGGGGGCAATC
>CAZSJB010000074.1:8333-9306 GCA_964606625.1 uncultured Tepidisphaeraceae bacterium
TCACGCAGTCGGCTTCGCGCACCTCCTATGCATTGCGTATTGGGTTTGTTGCAATATTGCTGACGGTGTTGCTGGTTCCAGTGCGAGCGATAGTGATGGGCTACTGGCCGGGGTCGTATCTATCGCCGGTGGCAATTATCAAGGCCATGATCCATAGTTGTTATGACGCCACCTACGTTTTTGGATTGGCTGTTCCATTTATCGCCATCGTTCTGCTGGTTCGAAAGATACCCCCTAGGATTGCGTATGTGACGTTCATGGGGCTGGCGACCATTTCGCTGGCGATTTCCCTGTGCAACATTCCGATCGTATGGGGATTGGGGCGGCCGCTGAACGTGGCGTGGCTTTATTACGCCGACTTTTTCCGCAGTGAGCAGACCCGGCATGCCCTTGCCGCTCAGGCACCCTGGTGGCTGCTGGCAGCCGGGGCGGGGTTCTGCCTGATATTTGCATTGGCAGCTCATCGCCTTTCTCGCTGGGTGACGAAGTGGTTCAACCGATCCCCCCTTGCCTGGCATGGCTTGACAATGACGGTTACGGCATTGCTTATCTGCCT
This sequence comes from uncultured Tepidisphaeraceae bacterium, assembly GCA_964606625.1. GTDB lineage: Bacteria > Planctomycetota > Phycisphaerae > Tepidisphaerales > Tepidisphaeraceae > CALEKX01. The sequence goes on from CAZSJB010000074.1 coordinate 8,890, forward strand.
GCCAGTCTCCCACTGGTACCTCAAGGTAGTACAGGCTGACTACCACAAACTCGCCAATCCCGTGGTGGCATTTGTGGAGTCGGCAATCACTGCCTCCAAAGCACCTTACCTGCTGACGATGGCGACATCAGTCGATCCAGCCGAGTTCGCGCCACCGCCGGCAGATCGCAGCCTTCCGGCTGCGCCAGGTGAGGGCGAAATTCGCAACGTGATTGTCGTCGTCCTCGAATCCGTGGCAGCCGAGTACCTGGGTGTCTACGGCAGCCCCTATAACGTTACGCCAAACCTCGATCGCTATGCAGCCAAGGCAGCCGTCTTTGAGAATGCCTATGCCCATGCACCCTCCACTAACAAAACAATGGTGTCCCTGTTGTGTTCCACTTATCCGTGGCTGTCGTTTCATACATTGACCTACGA
>CAZSJB010000075.1:0-9249 GCA_964606625.1 uncultured Tepidisphaeraceae bacterium
TGGCGCCCAGGCCGGAGAGTTCCATCATTTCGTCATAGGTGATGCGGTCGATCTTGCGAGCGGTGGGGACGATCCGCGGATCGGCTGTGAAGATCCCATCCACATCGGTGTAGTTTTCGCAGACATCGGCGTTGAGCACTGCCCCAAGTGCCACCAGCGTGGCGTTGCTGCCGCCGCGGCCCAGGGTGGTCACGTCGCCTTCGGGGGTGATGCCCTGGAACCCGGCGACGATGACAATGCGCCCCTTTTCCAGTTGATCGAAGATCCGCTGCTTATCGATGGACTGGATACGCGCCTTGGTGAAGGCCTTGTCGGTGATCAAACCGATCTGCCCACCGGTGAAGCTGATCGCTTCCTTGCCCTGCGCCTGGATCGCCATCGCCATCAGCGCGATGGTGACCTGCTCGCCGGTGACCAGCAACTGGTCCATCTCCCGGCGGGGCGGGGCAATGGGTTGACAGCCGGAAAACTCGCAGACTTGGTGCGCCAGGCTGACCAGTTCATCGGTGGTCTTGCCCATGGCAGAGACCACAACGACGACTTTGTGTCCCTGTTCGGTGGCTGCGATGGCCCGACGGGCTGCACGGTGAATCTTCTCGGCGTTTTCAACGCTCGTACCGCCAAACTTCTGAACGATTAAACCCATGAAAATCCGCTGCTCTTTCGCTGTAGTGTGGGAGGCGAATTATAGAGAACACCAGCCGGGGAGCAAACGTCTCCAGCCCGTGTGAATCAGATCGTGACAGAGAAACCCATCTACACCAGACCTGATCGGTCCGGAAGCGACTCAATTCACTTCACAATGGGTTCGTTTTGAACGATTAAACACCTGCTATCGACGATTTTGGCCCAAAAACGCGGTTTTGATGGGTTCGTTTTGGGTTCGTTTTCAGGAGGGGAGAGAGTGGGCATGATTTTGAAGGGAGGAAGAAGCAAGCCGTTTTCTCACTTACTGGGATCATGATGGAATCTTGTGAAACACATCAGTTTTCGTCGAGCGCCGGGGATGCTTTAACAAGTAATGAGTTCCAAATTTTATGCTAACATTTACTTGGCGTCAAATCGTTTATTTGCCTGGTGGATATTTCCCGCCTGCCCGGATCTCTCCTATCCCACCAGCGAGCAGAGCTGCTAAGAAACTGCGAGAGGCAAGCCAGCCAAGGCATTGCGGCGGATTAGTCGGTGTGCATTGCCTGTCCACCCACCCGCGAATCTTCAGCCAGTTAAAAACAGCTACCTTCATGCTTTGCGGCACGGAGGTCTGTTCTTATAGTTGATGGACTGTCTATGGCTAAAGCCTCTTCACAACGTCGTAACTATCGTTCCTATCACCGCGCCCAAGCTCACGCCTCCGCCCACGCGGACGATGCCGCCACCCAGGAAGTGCTGCAACATCGGCTTGTGCCACGAAACAAACCTGCGCTCATCACTACCCAGGAGGGGCTGGATCAGCTTGTCCAGAGTTTGCGAACGGCGGGTCAGTTCGCCTATGACAGCGAGTTCATCGGCGAGCTCAGCTATGTTCCCAAGCTGTGCCTCGTCCAAGTGGCGACGACCGAGGCTGTTACGCTGATCGATCCGATGGCCGGTTTGGATCTCACCCCGTTCTGGGAACTGATCTGCGAGCCGGCGGTCGAAAAGATCGTCCATGCCGGCGAACAGGATCTCGAGCCGGTTTTCCGTCATCTGAAGGGCAAGGCGCCCGCCAACGTCTTTGATACGCAGATTGCGGCAGGATTCGCAGCCATCACCTATCCGGTTTCCCTGTCCAAACTTGTGGCAGAACTGTTGGGCGTTCGGCTGGCCAAGGGATTTACCTTCACCGCGTGGGATCAGCGTCCCCTGACCGCCGCCCAGCTTCGCTATGCAGCCGATGACGTGCGATACCTGCCGGCAGTGCGACAGGTCTTGCAGGAGCGACTTGAGGCCCTAGGGCATGTCGAGCTGGCAAAGCAGGCTTGCCGTGGATTGCTCGAACCCTCCGTCTACATGTCCGCTGAGGACGGCAACTACATGCGCGTCCGCGGGGCGGGGGCGCTTGAGCCTCGCAATCTCGCGGTATTGCGGGAACTGGCGATCTGGCGTGACCAGACTGCTCGGGCTGAAGATATTCCCCCGCGCTCGCTGGTGCGCGACGAGGTGCTGCTGGCGATGGCGCGTCAGCCGATCAAGCAGCTCGATCAGCTTGGCCGGGTGAAGGGATTGCCTCGGCCGGTTGAATCGCAATACGGCAAGGCCCTGCTCGAAGCCACCCAACGGGGCATGCAGCTTCCGGTGGATGATCTGCCGGTCATCCGCACGGTCGAGGAAAGTGCTACCGAGAAGTTTGCCACGGATGCCCTGCATGCCGCCATTCAGCATCATTGCTATTCGCAGGGAATTGATCCGGCATTGATCACCAGCCGCCAGGAAGTGTCAGAGCTGCGTCGCCGATGGGAGGCGGGGGAATCGTTGGAGGATCTGCGCCTGCTGAGCACCTGGCGACGCCAGGTGGCCGGGGACTTCGCACTGGAATGGCTGAGGCGTAAGGCGTAAGGTATTTCGGATTGCCTGGTTTGAGGATGAGTGGAGCGTGGTGAAAGAAGATCCCCGCCACCTCCTGTTAGCCGTAGGACTGCCATGCCAATCTACGAATACACCTGCAAGCAATGCCAGAAGCAGTTTGAAACGTTAGTCCGTTCGATGAGCAGCACTGCGCCGGTGAAATGCCCGGAGTGCGGATCGGAGAACACCGCACGGACGTTGAGCGTTTTCGCGGTGGGAAGCGAGCAAGGGTCCCGCAGCACGCCGGCTTCCCAGCCGGGATTGTGCGGTCGATGTGGTGAACCCGGGCCGTGTGCCCTGTAATCCACGTCAGGAAAGATCGTCTGGCCACGACCTAACCTCCTGGGCCAAGCGAAGTACCTTGCGTTCCAGGGTATTCGCTTGGCCCAGGAGGGTGTGTTTATGGGGGGATGCGTGAGGCTAAGCGGCTAGCCACAGCGTTATTTTGACGCGGGAACGCTGGACTGGATCGCCAGCCCGATGGCAGCCTGCAAGCCCTCGCGTACCACGGGCAGATCCCAGATATCGGGGCGATGTCCGGGCAGCCAGCCGACGACGTTGCGGTGATTGACCACCTGCCATGCCGCAGGCTGAGCGTCCTGGCCGCAATCGGCGGTCGCCAGAATCTCCACCTCCGCCATTTGTCCCAGATTGTGATACACCTCGTCAGCTGGAATCCACGCCGATCGCCACGGCACCGCGAAACGCGGCGCGGTGACGGTGATCGTGCTGGGCAGATGCGGATGGTCAGACGGCCGGATGCCGGCGGGGGCGGTGCGATCGTCACCCCAGACCCAGTACAGGCCGATCCAGCGGCGATACGCCTCCCAGTCGTCGTACGCGCCGATGCCGCAGTGGCTGACCACCACCGGCTTGCCGGATTGAAACCAGTCGCCCAGCAGCGTGCGCGTGGCCTCTGAGGCGGTGCGCTGAGTGTGATAGAGCATCAGCAGATCGATGCCGTCAAAATCGGATTGCTCCGGATCGCGCTCGGTGGGATCAAACCACCGCACGCGATGTCCCAGTCCTGACAGCGCCGCCAGCAACCCGTCGCGCGCGCTCAGGCCGGTATTCGCATCGACGTGATGCATGTCGGCGATCAGCAGGATGGCGCCTTCCCACGCTCCGGTGTCCGGGGGATGATGACCCAGTTCCAGAGGTGCATATTGCGTCTTCAGGGGCAGGGCAACGCGCTGGCGAATCCGGGCGGATTCGTGGCAAGCGAAGGCCATCTGCGTTGCCAGAGCGGTATGGATAAACTCGCATCGCGTGGGTGGGCCGTCGGTGATGGCGGCTTGCCACAGGTCCGCGAAGACGGCGCCGAACGCATCCTCCGGCAGGCCGGGCGGCATGGGGGGGGCGGATTCTTCCCGATAGCCCTCACGCGTCCAGACCTGGATGGGGGCAGTACCGCCGCCAATGCGAATCATTCCTTTCTCGCCCTGCACGCTGAGGCCGAAAGCGGGATGGGCAGCCGGTCCGGTCACGAAAACGCCCTGGCCCTTCTCGCCGTAATCCGCCACCGCCACCGACATGCGCTCCACTGCATGCCCGTAGCGACGTTCTCCGGCATCTTCCAGGCCGGCCAGCACCCACTGCGGCCTGGCATCCAGCAGGTAGTTGGCCAAGTCGAACCAATGAACAGTCCAGGAGAGCATGTCCCATTCATCATCCACGCGTCCTTCCACCACCAGCCGATCACCCAATACGCCATCGGCCATCAACTGCCGCGTGAGCGTGTATGCGGGCAGGTACCGGCGTTGATGTGCGACCGCCACGCGGGCGCGGCTGCGCTGGATTGCCTGGCGGATTTGCTCGATTTCCAGTCCGCTGACAGCCAGGGGCTTTTCGCACACGATCGCCCGCACATCAGCCTGGATCGCTTCGATGGTCTGCGGCGCATGTAACGGAGGCCAGGTGCAGATGCTCACCATGTCAGGCACATGAGTGGCATACAGGGCTTCGGTGGAGGTGAAGCAGCGCTGGGAGGGAATGCCATGCAGCTCTGCGAAGGACCGCAGGTTGTCAGGATTGATATCCACTGCGTAGAGCGTGACGTCAGGGAATGCCGCGCGATATCCGGCTGCATGCATGTGGGCGATGCCCCAGCCGATTTTCTGGCCAGGTGTGTTTGCTTTGCCGCAACCGATAATGGCTGCCGTCTTCATCATGATGACTGCTCCGGAGGTCTGTGCATCGAGGCATTGGGCTTGTACTGCCAAGCGTCGTATGCTTCGGTGAGTGGATCACTGAGAAAGAAAACTCTCCTGGAAAGGAAACGCAGATGCGTCTGGACGTGGTTATGCTACCGTCGATGCTGACTGAGGAGCAAATTATTGCGCGGACCGTGGCGGTCTTTGATGTGTTGCGGGCGACGACGACGATGACCGCGGCACTGGCAGCCGGCGTGGCGGAGATTCGGTTGTTTGGTAGTATCGAGGAGGCGCGATCGGCTGCGCAGCAGCATGATGACCAGAAAGTGCTGGTGGGAGAGGTCAACTGCCTGCCACCCGAAGGGTTTGACCTGGGCAACAGTCCCGGCGCGTTTGAGCGCAATCGCCACGAAGGGCAGACGCTGTTCATGTGTACCACCAACGGCACGCGTGCTTTGCTGGCAGCTGCCCGAGCCGACGAAGTGATCGCAGCGGCACTGGTGAATGCATCGGCTGTTGCAAGGCACCTGGCCGCTGTCGGACGCGACATCACGCTGCTGTGCGCGGGCACCAATGGTCAGCCGGCATTGGAGGATCTGCTGGGAGCCGGCGCGGTGATCGATCGGTTGATGGCCGTGGGGCGGGTGGATCTGGAGTCGGACATCGCCCGTATGGCCCTCGCAGCCTGGCGCGGCTGCCGGGGCGACATTCGAACCGCCTTACGCGATGCGCAGGGCGGACGGAATGTCATCGCAGCCGGGCTGGAAGCAGATATCGACTTTGCCGCGCGCCTCGATGCGTTGGAAGACGTTGGGCGACTGAGGCAAGGGATGACGCCGGTGTTAGTGCGTGTGAAAGATGCGCGGTAACGGCGTCTGCCCATTCGACAGGTATTTGTTGCGCCACCGATCGAACAGCTCCGTGCCGTGAAGCACGCTATCGGCTGCTGCCGCAGGCTCGATCCACAATTCCCATTTGTCCTGCCAGCCCTTGTCGAGCCGCGCGTTGATCGGAATCCGCAGTGGCAGATCTGCAGCCTGAAATGTCAATTCTTGCTGCCGCCCTTGGCTGTCCAGTACGCCGGTAGTCGTCGTGCCGGTCCAGTGGGACGTTACGGTGAGCGACAGATCGATGGTCACATAGTTTTGGCCATGAACCAGGGGCCATTGCTGCCGAGAGTCGGAGCCGGCTGCGCTCCAGATTGCAATCACGCTCAATTCAGGATCGGCGGTATTGCGCCAGACGATGCGCAGATCATCAGCACTCGGCTGCCAGTCCACCGGCAGCAGGGCGGGGTCGTATCGTGTCTCATGCCAGTGAATCGCCTCAGCGGCGATCAACCGCCAGTCCAGACGCCATTCAGATCGCGTCTCCTCGTCAGTAACCGATCCCAGATGTCCGATGTCTACACCGTGCCACTTGTTCAGGTAACGCACGCTGCGATCAACCGCCCACCAATTGCTGATGGAAAACCCGTCCACGTCATGGGCGTTCCATTCCTCGCGCATTCGGCCAAGAAATGTAACGACCGCGTGGGTGGCTTGGTCGCGTGGCATATTCTGGGCAATCAGCTTCAGGAGATCGTTGAAAACGCCCGTGTTCATCGCCACCAGTTTCGGCGTCAGCAACTTGGGCAACTCAGCAAACGCTTCCTGCTGCTCTGCGGCTGTGGCCGCGATGACATCTCCCAGCCCAGCCTGGATGATGCGCCGTCGCATCCGCGGATCCGTCGTCATATCGTCAGGAAACTGCCTGACGCTTCGTCGCAGATCATAAATTGCCGAAAACCACAACCACACCCGATCCGATTGCGCCAATCTCTGCAATTCCTTGGCAGTTGTCTCGTCGCGGCGCAGTCTCAGGCAGTTGTAGAGGGATGGATAGACCCTTGGATCGTCGCATTCGAGCAGCAAATCGGTCACCTGTGCCAATTGGTCGGCTGTGAGGTGCTCACGATAAGCGCTCAGTGCGTGGGCGGCTTGGCTATTCGATCTATGGTCGGCTGCTGCCACCTCGAGTGCGGGCTTGACAAACTCCGGCCAGTGTCCCATCAACCCCAGTTCGACTGCGGCGGCTCGAATCGAGAGGTCATGGGCATTCAGCCAGTCATTCGCGGCTTGCCGCACACGTTGTGCGTCTTCGGGTTCCAGCGTATCGAACTTCACTTGCGGTGAACCGGTCTGGATCACGTTCACAGCCTGTCGGATGTCGTAGCCGCGCACGAGGTCGATGACGCGGATCGCTTCGGCAGGGTTCTCGAATCGCGGACGCTGATTGGCTTGGAGATTCACGCCCGGTTTGCCGAGGCGCTGGGCGACGGCATCCAGGTATGGCGAATACGTGCGACCGGTTGGTTTGCCCTGAGCCAGCAGCACGTTGGGGATGATTTTCTCATGCGGCTTTTCGTTGTAGGCGACGGAGGCGATCCGTGACAAATGCCATCCCGCCGGCAGATTGTAATCCGCCTGTGTTGAGTCGTCGGAAGCAGTGCTGCCCGTTGGGAGCGCCAGGCTCCAGTTGCCCTGTGCATCATAAAGACTCAAGGGCTTGCGGTGGGCCATGCTGCGATTGACGATCACCTTCAGTTGCACGCGGCCATCAGATTGCTGGATGACACGCAGTCGCGTCCCCTGGCTGCGATCGGTCAACTCCGCTCCAACCGTGAAAGGACCGGCGAAGCGGGCTTCGGGTGCGCCGCGCGGTCCCGAGTAATAGCGAATGACGATATCACCGCGCTCCAGCCGCCGCTGATTGCTGAGACCCAATAGCTGTTGAATCCGATTGGGGGCGGAGTATTCCGATGGGATCGTCATCGGGATGATGACACGATTGGACTCTGGACCGGCTCTCCGCAAGAGGTGAGCGCGAGACGTGAGCAATGCATGCGTCTGACCGGATGGATGCACTTCGAGATTGGGCAGGAACTGCACCGGCGCGCGTCCTTTCGGCCAGTCAAGGATGATATCGCGGCGGAGCGAATCGGCGTTCCACTGGTCGATGGCCTGGTCCCAGTCGGGCAGCAGCCCGATCGTGTTACCGGATGCATCCAACAGCACATCGTCACCATCCGCGCGCAGCCCGACCAGTGTGATTTCGTTCGGAGACAGCGGGGGGCTCTCCCCCATGGGTGCCGTTTGCGCCGAGGCTTCTGGAACCGATGGGGGCGACGTATCCAGCACCAGCAATGCACCAACGACTGCGATACTCACCAGCAGCAGGACCCCCGCAATCCTGGCAGATGCCATCAGCCGCGTCCGCAGGACGGCCTGCGCAATCACCCAAGCCATATCGCCGGGGGCGGGGACAAGGGCGGCAGCCGAAACACTGGCGAGCACGTGGGCTGGGGCACCCGGGGCGGCGGCGGTCGTCAAAACGGCCGATAGCCCAGCCGCCGGCACGGCCACCCCCCGTTTTTCCAGCATCCCACGCAAGCGCTGCAACGCGCGCGACGTGCGCCGGCGTGCACCTTCGTCCGTTGTGCCCAGCGCCGCGCCAACCGCGGCGAAACTCTTATTTTGCAGGAATCGAAGCGTCAGCGCGTTGCGATCGGCAGGGCGGAGTCTGGCCAGCGATTCATCGAGGATCGCCAACACCTCGGATTGAATCGCGGCGTCCACGACGCTCGGCGCCTGTTGTGTATCACAGGCAGCCATCCGGTCGCGCGCCTGCGCCCGCCGCTGACGCCGGAGGAGATCCCGAGCAGCATACCAGGTGGTTTTCATCAGCCATCCCGGCAGATCGCCGGGCCGCACCGAGTCTGCCTTGCGCGCCAGCACAATGAGCACCGCCTGGGTCACATCATCAGCCGAGGCTGGATCGCGTGTCTGCCGCAGCGCGGAGGCATAAATGAGACTCACATACCGTTTGGCCAGTTCGGCGTATGCCTGCTGCGAACCAGCACGGTATTTTCGGATCAGTGCTCCGTCGTCTAGCTCAGTCATCTATTTTCCTATGGCCGCCGGAAGAGCAAACCGGGCATAAAAAATCCGTGCGAAGTGAATTCGCACGGATATGTTACCGATTTGCGGATTGTCCGGCGGCCATGGGACGGGCGCCAACAGGGGATGGTGCCTGATTTACTCCGCCTGGCCTTTGCTCATGTCGTAGACCCAGCCCTGGATGGCGGGGGTCCAGTCAACGAGTTCTTCAGGCTTGAAGAAGAGACTCAGTTCGCGCTGGGCGGCTTCGGGGGAATCCGAGCCGTGAATCAGGTTGAAGGAGTTGGAAACACCAAAGTCACCGCGGATCGTGCCCGGCTCGGCCTTGCTGCCGAAGGTGGCGCCCATCATCTTGCGGCAGATGGTGATGGCATCCTTCCCCTGGAGCGCCAGGACGATCACGGGAGAGCTGGTCATGAACTTGACCAAGCCGTCATAGAAGGGTTTGCCCTTGTGGGCTTCATAATGAGTCTCAGCCAACTGCTGGGAGATCTGTATCAGCTTCATGCCGACGATCTGTAGCCCCTTTTTCTCAAAGCGGGTAAGGATCTCACCGCACAGGCCGCGTTGAACCGCGTCGGGCTTGAAGATGATCAGCGTTCGTTCCATAGTTA
>CAZSJB010000076.1:0-2946 GCA_964606625.1 uncultured Tepidisphaeraceae bacterium
CAACTTATCTATACGCAAGAACATAGGTCACTCCTTTGGTTAGAGATCCAGAAACTTGCCTCAGGCGAGTCCGCGACTCCCTGACTTCGCGGCCGCTGGCGATGCTCAGATGTAACATGCCCTCGTATATCCATCCAATATGCATTATTTATTCATCCTATAGTTTTTGCCTATTCATCTCCCTTGTGGTATCGTGACACAAGCGACTCCACCCTACGCAAGTTCATGGAAATCCATCAACTCCGATATTTTGTTGCCATCGCGGATACGGGCAGTTTCAGCCGGGCAGCTGCGGAATGCCGCGTCGCCCAGCCCTCGCTAAGCCAGCAAATCATCAAACTGGAGCGCGAACTGGGTCAGCGCCTCTTTGACCGACTGGGCAGGACCACCGCCCTCACCGAAGCCGGACGCGAGCTGCTGCCGCACGCCCGACGCATCCTCGCTGAGGTGCAGGCAATCGAATCTCAATCCCCCAACACCTTCGATCCCACCGGGGGCAGGATCAGTGTCGGCGCAATTCCGACCATCGCCCCCTACCTGCTGCCTGGAACGATCCACCGTCTCATGGGTGATTATCCCAATGCCCAGGTCACCGTGCGGGAGGACATCACCGCTAACCTGGTCCACGCGGTTGCGCACGCAGAGCTGGACGTCTGCATCATCAGCCTGCCCGTAGAGGACGACCGCCTGACTTACGAAACAATCCTCACCGAACCGCTGGTGGCAGCCCTCCCCCCCGATCACGACTTGCGCGGCGACGAGCACGATCATCGTGTTCCCATTCAGCAACTCGACGGCCAGCCGGCCATCGTGCTGCATGAACTGCACTGCCTGGCTGACCAGGTACGGGCATTCTGCCGGCGTCACCACGTAACCCAGCGGATCGTATGCCGCACCACGCAGCTTTCGACCGTCACCAACCTGGTCGCGCTGGGAATGGGCATCTCGATCGTGCCGCAGATGGTGGCGCTGTCGGATCGCACGCCCACTTGCATTTACCGTCCGCTGGCTGACGCTCACTGGCGCAGAACGGTGGTGGCTGTGCGACACGTGCGCCGCAGCAAGTCACGCCTGTTTGATCCGCTGGTCGAAGCAGCGCGTGCCCAGTGGGCCGCCATGCAGGGCACGGCTTCAAACGAGAAGGCCTCCCCTGCCAGGGTGAAAAGCGGGTGAAGCAGGAAGCGATTGCCGCTTGGAAATATGGCGAAAAAGACTGCAAGGGCGACGTCAGGGCGCCGCCTCACGACGAAGCCGTTCGATATAGGCTCCCAGTTCCTTGCGTGCGGACGGCTCGAAGCGCTCTCCCATGTCGGCTGCATCAATTTCCGCGCAGTAAGCCGCTTCCATCGCGTTGTCCAGCACGTCCTCATGCTGCCGGCTGATCGGCACCGGCGCCAACCGACGGGCTCCAATATGCCGCAGCAGCAATGCGGCGGCTCGCATGCGCAGCCGCGCATCTTCCGACCCCAACATCTCATGCACCACATCCAGTGCTGGGGCGATCAGTGAACGCAGGCGATCCTGGCCAGCCAGCCAACCCTGTCGTCGTTGGCGCGACAGTTCCGACCGGAACAGTGGATGCTGGATGCGCCAGCGGTACACCGTAACACGGTTGATCCCGAGTTCTCGGGCAACGTCCGTGTCGTTGTACCCGCGCAGCAGCAGGCTGATAGCGGACTTCTGCTGCTCGCTAAGCCCGACCTGCAACGCTGATTTTTTTGGTGAAGTGTTGCAATCTGATGCAATCTGTTGCATCGACCCTTCCGATTTGCGGTAGTTGGACATGAAATACTCCCCAGGCTGGATGTGAATCGGCTACCCCCGGCACGCGCGTGCCGATGCTGCGAGGGCCAACACCCCCTATTATAGCTTACTTCCCCCTAGCCAGCCAAATATAAATTAGCATTTTATTAGCCCCATGCTTTGCGCAGGGTCCGGGGTTCCCCTTTTTCCTCGTTCAGGACCAGTTCAGTGGGGCAATTTCTGAATATAATTCTGAGCGATCGGCATTCTGCGGCCAAATCCGAACGCCCGGCTGGTCACTTTCAACCCCGGGGCCGCTTGGCGGCGCTTGTATTCGCTGCGATCGATCAGCTTGATCACGCGCAGCACCACCTCGGGCTCAAACCCCTTCTGAACAATGGTCGCCGCATCGAGTTCTTCCTCGATGTAGTGGTAGATGATCGCATCCAGGATTTCATACGGAGGGAGCGAATCCTGGTCGAGCTGGTTGGGACGCAACTCGGCTGAGGGGGGCTTGGTGATAGTATTGCGGGGGATCAGCTCCCTGCCGGCGCGGCGGTTGATATATTCCGCCAGCCGATAGACGGTGGTTTTGGGCACATCGCTAATCACCGCCAGCCCCCCTGCCATATCGCCGTAAAGCGTGCAGTATCCCACCGCCACTTCACTCTTGTTGCCGGTGGTCAGCAGCAGGTGATTGAACTTGTTGCTGATGGCCATGAGGATCACGCCACGGCAACGGGCTTGGAGGTTTTCTTCCGTCAGGTCCGGAGCGTGTCCGGCAAACAAGTCTCCCAGCAGGTGTTCGAACGCGTCATGGGGCGCGCTGATCGGAATGAGATGGAAGGTAATGCCCAGGTTCTCCGCCAGCGCCCGGGCATCGGCGATGGAATGATCCGAACTGTATCGGCTTGGCATGGCCACGCCGACGACGTTTTCCGGTCCCAGGGCATCGGCTGCGATCGCCGCCACGAGCGCCGAGTCGATCCCGCCGGACAGCCCCAGCACGACGCTGCGAAATCCGCATTTGCGGACGTAATCGCGCAACCCCAGGACAAGCGCCTGGCGAATGGACTCCAGGTCATCGTCCGGTCCTTTCTGCCTTGGCACACCCGCTGCGGAAAGCCGTGAGGAGAACGGATGCGTCGGGATATCCACCAGCAGCAGGTCTTCTTCAAAGGCCTTGGCTTGCGCGACGACCTG
>CAZSJB010000076.1:2956-4076 GCA_964606625.1 uncultured Tepidisphaeraceae bacterium
CCCCATGACCACGCTGTTGCCGTCAAAGATCAGCTCATCATTACCCCCCACCTGGTTGACGTAGATAAGCGGCTTGTTGAACTTCCGTACCTGCGAGGCAAACAACTCCAGCCGGAAATCATGCTTACCGACGATAAACGGCGAAGCACTACAGTTGATCATCACCTGCGCGCCGGCCTGGTGAAGATCGGCAATGGGATTCTGGTGATACAGGCGGCGTGGGTGCATGCGCTCGTCGTTCCAGAGGTCTTCGCAGATGGACAACCCCATGGGAATCCCGCTGATGTGGACCAGTTGGTTGCGATCGACCAGTGGACCGGGTTCAAAATAGCGCGATTCGTCGAAGACGTCATAGGTGGGCAGAAGGGTTTTGAAATGCCGGCTGACCACTTGGCCATCACGGAGGACGGCTGCGGCATTGTGCAGCGGCCGCCCGATCGGCTGGGTGTTGCGATCGGCATAGCCGACGATGACATCGATGCCTCGGGTTTCCTGGGCGATCGTCTGCAAGGCCTGGAGATTGGTGTCCACAAAATCGGATTTAAGCAGCAGATCCTTGGGCGGATATCCGATCACAGCCAGTTCAGGAAAGACCACCACCTGCGCGCCCTGTGACCGGGCGTGCGTGGCAAAATCGATGATGCGGCGGGTGTTACTGGCAATATCACCAACGGTCGGATTGATCTGCGCCAAGGCAATTTTCATAGGCCAACAATTGTAACCGCCAAGGCAGGGAGGAAACCAATGCGCCGGCTAATTGCACCTCACTTGCATTAAGGTTGGGGTCATGGCTATAGTTTCGGGCACGAGATCATGCGTATCGGCTGGTTGCAATTCACGGCAGTGGCTGGGTTGCTGGTCGCCTTCGCGGCACTGCTGCCCACGCACCAGCACAGCCGCACCCCTGCGGATGCGTCCGCATCGCAGCATGCCCAGTACGATTTCCCTGATGGCCCCGCCTCCAAGGATGAAATCCCGCCGGAAAGGTCACATCCCACACATGACTGCCCTATCTGCCGCATTGCCACATCACTGACGCTGTTGAGCGCGCCGACAGGCATTTTGCGGATCGAGCCTGCTCCCCGGTTCGCTCCTCCGATCGACCAGGCCAGGCCGATCT
>CAZSJB010000076.1:4086-9140 GCA_964606625.1 uncultured Tepidisphaeraceae bacterium
CTTCCGTTCCATGGCCGCGCCCCGCCCGCCTGCTGAACCGAACACATCGTTTTGCTGATCCAGCCGACCGAATCAGCGATGGCTGATGGTCCGAGGCTGGTTTTTGCGGTTCATCACATGGAATAACGCCTATGCATTGTCATAATCCAGCGCGTCGACGGTGCGCACATCGGGGATTTACCCTCATCGAACTGCTCGTGGTGATGGGAATTATTGCGCTGCTGCTCGGAATACTCCTGCCGGTCCTCAGCAAGGCGCGACAGGCCTCTCACACAACCAACTGCCTGAGCAACCTTCGCAGCATGCAGGTTGCCCACTGGATGTACATCACTGAAAACAACGGCTGGCTGATCCAGGCAGGCCTGGGTCACACTCATTCCCATGACTCGCCTCACTCGCACGATCATGATCACGATCACCACGATCACGATCACGAGGATGACCATTCCGACGAAGGGGCTGCGTGGATTAACACGCTGGCCAGCTATTACGGATCGCCCCTGCTGCACCGCTGCCCCGCCGACGCCAGCCCTCACTGGCCGGGCGGTGTGGAACTGCCCCAAGGTGGTTATCGCCGCACCAGTTACGGGATCAACGATTACCTGTCGCATCGGCTTGCACCGGCTGGGCATGACTATCGCAAGATCAACCAGGTGCCGCGGGCTCATGCAACGATCCACTTCGTGGAGATGGCGTATACCGGCAGCTTTGCCGGTGCAGATCATCCGCACACCTCGGACTGGCCGGACGAGCATCCCTACGAGGTCGCTGCTGAGCAGTTGCAGATCAACGCCCACGGCGGCCCCCGTGCCGGCTGGCAAAGCACCGCCAATTACGGCTTTCTCGACGGCCACGCCGAAACCCTGACCTTCCGGCAGGTTTTCGAGTCATCCAGCCGCAATCGATTCAACCCTCGCATTGCGCAATAACGCTGTTTGTAATTGCGGAAAGGTTTGTCCTGCCCCCTGCCCGGGGCACGGGACAGACCTTTTTGGTCGGCACCGAACCAGGTACTTGCCAGAGAACCGACAGATGGTTGTTCTCTCCCTTTAAAGGATATAAAGCTACAGTTCACAGATTTTTGTTGACCTCGTGCGTTGCCCTCAGTTAACCTCATGTCGTACCGTTCGCGGTCACGTCTTAACAGGTTTTGGAGTCACATCACTCGGGTTGTTACCGAGGAAATGTAATGAGCAAGTTAGCGGGTGGTTGCAGCAGGCGTATCGGCGTGTAGAGTTCCGTCATGCGCGTGTTCGCTCCTGCCAAAATCAATCTGCACTTGCGTGTCGGGCCGCGACGGGAAGATGGGTTCCATTCGCTGGCAAGTTGGATGGTAACCATCGGGCTCTTTGACACGTTGATTTTCGAGCGGACACGCGGCGAAGGAATCACGCTGAGCTGTGATCGGGGGGATATCCCGACGGATGAGGGGAACCTGATTCTCCGGGCAGCGCAGTCGCTGGCGGCGCACAGGCCAGAGCGAAGGGAAGGGAGCGCTCTGGATGGCGTAGCCATACGGTTGTTGAAGCGTATTCCCGTCGGAGCTGGCTTGGGAGGTGGCAGCTCCGACGCCGCGCGGACGCTCGTCGCACTGAACCAGTTGTGGCACACGGGATTGGAGATCGAACAACTCCAACCGCTGGCGGCTGCCTTGGGTAGCGATGTGGCATTTTTCCTGAATCAACCGTCGGCGGACTGCCGCGGACGCGGAGAGCATGTGACGCCCATCCCCCCTCCCCGCCCCAAGGCTGCGGTGCTGATCTGTCCACCGTACGGATTATCGACGCCAGCCGTATATGGGGCATTTGATCGCCTGGGACTGGGAGACGCCACAGCCGTGGATCAGCCCTTTCCGTGGCCGCAATGGACTGAATTGCCAAGTGAGCGCCTGCTGCCATTGCTCACCAATGATCTGGAACCAGCCGCGTTCGCTGTCCAACCCGATCTGGGGAAACTTCGGGCGCAGCTTGAAGACGCGATGGGACGGATTGTTCGGATGAGCGGCAGCGGCAGCTCGCTGTTTACGCTCTTTGACATGATGTCTGATGCTCACGCCGCAGCCGACCGGATGCGCGCCACATTTGCCGACCTTCACATCGAGGCTGTTGAGCTGTGCCCGATGCTGAACGATGACACCATCCCTAAACACGGATAATCACACGGCGGCGCGCATGCGGTCCCGCTGGGATATGCACCGAAATCCGCGCCGGTCTCACGGCGTTGGTATTCTGGGGGATTGCTTGCATCCCGTGGACGGCGTGAGAAATTTATCCTAGCCACCGTTCAACGAACGGCGCTATGATGGAATACTGTAGAGTGGAGGCAGGAATCCTCCCCCCGGGCTCAAATCGCCGGGAGGAACCCAAGTTCAGCCAGATCATCTGTCCACATCTGCCTGGTTGAACAGACGGTTCAATGACTTCATCTCTGTTTCTTTATCGGCGTGCGATACGCCGAGGGGAGTTGGCAATGCAACTGACGGAGATCCGCATCAATCTGTGCCCCGAGCAGTCCAGCCGCCTCAAAGCGTTCTGCTCATTGACGTTCGATGACACGCTGGTGATCCGCGATGTGAAGCTGATCGAGGGCAATGACGGCCTGTTTGTCGCCATGCCTTCGCGCAAGCTCTGCGATCATTGCCCGCGCTGCCGAGAGAAAAATCACTTGCGTGCACGGTACTGCAACAACTGCGGTTATCGCCTGGACGATCAGCGCTATCTGAAATACCAGTCGGGCAACGGCCGCCCGCGGCTGAAGCTCCACGCGGACATTGCTCATCCAATCCATGCTCATGGCCGGGCCGAACTGGAGCGCCAGGTGCTCAAAGCCTTCCGGGAAGAACTGGAGCGATCGAAACAACCTGGCTATGTCGCTCCCCGCCTGGACGATCTTGATGAGGATTTTGGGGACGATCATCCAGTGACCATGCGTCCCGCGGCGATGACTGAGCAGCATCTGCGACCAGCCGCAGCCGCCAGCTAAAAACAACAATAGTCAACAGACACCCTGCCGCGAACAGTATCCGCTTGCGGACGCTGACTTTCGTCTTGCTACTCACCAGCCGATCGCGGGCTCCATCGAATGGGACCTGCGATCGGCTGGGGACTCCAAGGGCATCCTGGCAACACATGCCATGTTGGTGCGATTGCGGTTTCCTGCATATGCGAATCGCCTGGGTAAGGTACGCGAGGGGAGCACATCTGCCCCCTGTGAGAACACTTCAGAATCGAATCGGGTCGGAGTTCGCAATAGAGGGTGGATATATGAAACACATTGCCGTCTTCCTTTTCACACTAGGGCTGTTCACGCTGACGGGCTGCCTGATCACCGCTCAACAGAAGAAAGGCACACTGGCAGCTATGTCTCGGAAGATACTTTCAACCGTATCGAACTTCGGCAAAACCACCGCGGGATGGGTGATGGCCACCCTTGGGGCCCCCACCAACCAGCCGCCAGACCTTGGAAGACGGCTCGGAGATCTGGAAATGGACCTACACCCAATACCGGGAAAGTGACGGTACGGTCTTCCTTCTTTTCGGGGGCAGCGAGAGGAAGCAAATTACCGGTAATGCCTTTGTCGAAATTCGCGAAGGATTTGTCGTAAACTCCTGGCGGGAGTGATTTGTTTGGGTCTTGCCTGTGCCCGTAACAAAGATGCAGACGCAACAGCCGCTGCTCGATACAGATATAAACAGCGTGGAGAAAGCAGCGGACACAACTGCCCTCTTCAGGTGTCATTTTCCAAGGGTTATTGACCTTTGTCGGTAAATTGGTATGCTACCGCCCCTGATGATCGGCCAACTCTCCAACCTTACGGTCGTCGTACGATAGGCTGGCACCGCTCCGGGTGATTCTTTCACCCCTGCGACCAGCCCACCCCGCCTATTTCACTGCCTGAAGCGCTTGCAGTGACTGTTTCGTTTCATTAACAATCCTGAAATCCGTTTGAATTGCCCGTATTACGGTTGTACAGTCCGTGATTCACGGGATTTACGAGAAAGTATCATGAGCACCATCCAGACTTCACCGGCTTCGTCTTCCTCCGCCACCTCGGCTGCCAAACCGCGTTACAAGGGCAAGACCGGCGCCCGCATCCTGCACGAGATGCTGGTCGGTCCGCACAAGGTGGACACGATCTTTGGTTATCCCGGTGGCGCGATCCTGCCAGTGTTTGATGAGCTGTACAAAACACCGGCCAAATTCATTCTGAACCGCCACGAGCAAGGCTCCGGCCACTGCGCCGACGGCTATGCCCGCGCCACGGGCAAGCCAGGAATCTGCGTCGTGACCTCCGGCCCGGGTGCAACCAATACCGTCACCCCCTTGGCGACGGCGCAGATGGATTCGATCCCGATCATCGTCTTCTCCGGTCAGGTCGCCACGAAGGTCATCGGCAACGATGCCTTCCAGGAAGCGGACGTCACCGGCATCACCCGCCCCTGCACCAAATGGAACTACCTGGTGAAGGATGTCCGCGAGCTGCCCCGCATCGTCAATGAAGCTTTCCTGGTCGCCACCACCGGCCGTCCCGGGCCGGTCCTGATCGACCTGCCCAAGGACGTCACCACAGCCGTCTGTCCTGACGAAGTGGATGACACCCCGCGCGAGCACATCCTCCGTCGCTCGGATGTCAAGGTAAACATCGCCGACGAAGCCGCCATCCAGCAGGCGGCTGAGATGATCAACCGCGCACAGAAGCCCGTCCTGTACGTCGGGGGCGGTGCGATCATCTCCGGCGCATGGCAGGTCGTCCGCAAGCTTGCAGACCAGGGCAATATCCCCTGCACTACCACCCTGCTGGGCCTGGGTGCATTCGATGAGCACAACCCGCGCGCCCTGCACATGCTGGGAATGCACGGCAGCGCCTACGCCAACTATGCGGTCCAGGATGCGGATCTGCTGATCGCCGTGGGTGCGCGCTTCGACGACCGCGTCACGGGCAACCTGGCGACCTTCGCCCCGCACGCCAAGATCATCCACATCGACATCGACCCCAGCTCCATCAGCAAGAATGTCGATGTTGACTGTGCCGTCATTGGCGACGCCAAGGCCTC
>CAZSJB010000077.1:0-9083 GCA_964606625.1 uncultured Tepidisphaeraceae bacterium
CTTTGAGTGCGCCGGCGGTCAAGCCTGCAATGATCTGGCGGCTGAACAGCAGGAATACCAGCAATACGGGTACAGTGCAGATGACGCACGCTGCAAACGTCAAACCATAATCGTTTGCATAGCTCGACTGGAACATGGTAATTCCGACCGGCAGCGTATACCGCTCGGCAGAATCCATGAAAACCAGTGGTCCAAGGAAGTCGTTCCAGCTTCCAAGGAACACAAAGATCCCAAGCGTGGCAAGAATGGGGCGGCTGACCGGAAGCATGACGTGCCAGTATATCTGGAGCAACGAACAGCCGTCGATAGCTGCAGCCTCTTCCAGTTCACGAGGTACGTTACGGAAGAACAGGTACAGTAGAAACACACCAAACGCACCGGCTGCAGGTGGAACGATCAGGGCCAACGGATTGTCGATCCAGCCGATCTTGTCCAGCAGCATGTAGGTCGGCACGAGCAGAATCTGTCCCGGAACCATCATCGTCCCGACAATCAGCGAAAACAGTACCCCTCCGCCCGGAGGTCGTAGTCGTGCCAGCCCATATGCTGCCAGCGACGTCACCAGGAGCACCAGAGCAGTGGCTGAGAAGGCAATGAACACACTGTTGAACAGCCATTTGAGGATGGGCACTTCCTCAGGGGTCCCAAAGATGTAGCGATAATTCTCCAGCGTGGGCGACTGAGGAATCAGGGAGTTGAACTTCAGGATCTCTGATTCCGGCTTGAAGCTGGTCAGCACCAGCAGCACCACCGGCAATAGCCCGGCTATACAGCCCAGCAGCGCAATAAGCTCCAGCAACCATGAGCGCCGCTTCATGCCGTCTCCCTCCTGATTGATCGCACCTTGCGCTCCTCCCGCATCAACCGGAACTGCATGATCGCAAACCCGGCAATCACCACAAACAGCAGCCAGCTCATGGCTGCCCCATAACCGAGGCGATAGTTGCGGAAGGCTGTCTCATAGATGTACTGCATCGCCACACGCGTCGAGTTCAGCGGGCCGCCGCCGGTTACGATGAACGGCTGACCGAATACCTGAAACGCACCAATGATGTTCATCACCACGACAAACAGCAGCGCTGGGCGCAGTAGCGGAAGTGTGACGGTCCAGAATGCACGCCACCCAGTTGCACCATCCAGTTCGGCCGCTTCGTAATACTGCTTGGGAATCTGCTTCAACCCTGCAAGCAGAATCAATACCGGTCCGCCCACCGTCCACCAGACCGTCATGACAACAATGGACATCATGGCATTCCAGGGTGTCCCCAGGAACTCGATCTGTATCCCGAACGGCCGCAGCAAGGCGTTGAACAGCCCAAAGTCGGTAATGTAAAACCAGCGCCACATCAGCCCTACCACGCTGATCGTGATGACTGTCGGCGCAAAAACACCGATGCGGTAAATTGTCTGTCGCCCTTCGGGTGCAGAATCAATCGCTACCGCCAGCAGTACTGCCAGAGGAATCGTGATCGGAACAGACAGCAGGACAAACCGGAACGTCGCCCCCATCGCCTGCCAGAAATAATCGTCGTTTAGCGCTTCCCGAAAGTTGTCCAGCCCAATAAACGCTGCCGGCTGAACAGATGCCAGGTCATATCGCATGAAGCTGAGAATCAGGCCGAACAGCATGGGGCCGATCAGGAACACGCTGAACAACAACAGGTACGGTGCCATAAACCAGTATCCTGCCCAGCGACGCTGCGTCATGTCGCCCCCCTTCCAGTCACATGGGCAAATTGTTGAGCGGCTTTTCGCATATTCGCGGCAGCTATCTCAATCGCTTGTTTGGGCGTCATTGCCGCACGCAGCACACGTTCGCAGCAGATGTCGAACTCTGTCTGATATTCAAAGGTAAATGGGGTACTTGGCATGTACTGCACGTATGGAATCTGCTTTGCAAACTCTGCCTGCACCCGCATCGCCTGGAACCGCTCACTTTTCCGAAGCGATGGGCGGACCGGTATCTGGCCTCCCTCTGCCCAGTCCAGCGTATGATCTGACATGAATCGCAGAAACTTCACAGCCGCTGCGCGTTGAGCATCACTGAGATCCTGGGCAATACACAGATTGTGCGATCCTGCCCAGACAGCAGGCTGATGGCCGCACACCGGAATGGTGGCGGCACCATAATCCAGGTCTTTCTGCCGCTCGGCATCCTGAAGCTTGAAAATGCCCGCCCAGACCATGCCCACGCGCCCCTGCTGAAAACCAATGAACGCATCCAACAACTGAATCGAGGGCACAAGCCTCAACTCATGAATCAGTGATGCTGCAAATGTTAGTGCCTCCTGAGCTTCGGGCGAATCGAGCGTTATTGTCCAGCCATCTTTGCCAATAATGTCACCGCCAAACTGCCTCAGCAGAGTGTACATGCTCACGCGCAGCCATTCGTAAACGAATCCCCAGATCGGTACCCCATCCGGTCCCGTCCTCTTCAATTTATACAGAGCATCGATGAACTCATCGCGTGTCTGGGGAGGCTGGGAAATACCCGCGTCTGCAAAAAGGCGACGATTGTAGAAGACGCCGGCCGGATGGCAGTCCAGTGGCAGGCCATAGGTCACATTCTCCCGCTGCACAGCCGCCAGGATGTTGGGATCAAAGTCATCACGATCCAGACCAGCCTGCTCAAAAACATCGTCCACCGGTGTCAGCAGATCAGCAAACAGGAAGCGCTCTATGTTCTCGGTATGGACGACGAAGATGTCCGGTCCGCGCCGGCTCATGGCTGCCACGAACAGCTTGTTGTAGTACGTCCCCCACTCCATCCGCTGCATCGTGACCTGCACATCATCGTGCATTTCATTGAACATGCGGACGATCTTCAGGATGGTACGTCCATCTGGCCCGGTAAATCCGTTCCAGAACCGCAGAACCGTCGCACCGGGACTGACCTGCCGGCAGCCGCTGGCAAGCATGGCGCTGCCGAGCATCGCAGCGGCAAGCCGGTTGAAGCGACGACGGGAGATGTGCCTGTCCGGAAGGTGCATCAGTCGGTGGCTCCCTCCCAGGGTACAGCCCGAAGGCGGATGTCGCCGCGCACATCGCGCTCGATCTCAATGGCGGTAAACCAGGTTTCCCGCGGCTGAGTGCGAGTCGGGCTCGGATGAGCATGGAAGAAGTTCAGCCAGGTCTTGCCGTCAGGCGCCAGGACCAGGCTGTTATGGCCGGTTCCCATCAACCCGCCATAACGGCGCAGGAACGGGTTGTCATCACGTTTGTTCCACGGGCCGAAGGGCGTGGGCGCCGTGGCGACTCCTACAGCGTAGTCATGTGACGCCCAGAACGAACCGGAATACATCATCACATAGGTATCTTCCACGCGGAAAACAAAGGGGCCTTCGTTCCAGACCGTGCCTTCCCACAACTGGGAAGGTTCAATGCACATCACGGCTTCACCAATGGGAGACAGCAGGTCGTCGCTCAGACGGATGACATAGATCTGGCCTCTGCCGTTATTGTCCGGCAAGTCGGAAACGAAATACAGGTAGGCTTGTCCGTCATCATCAATAAAGGGACAGGGATCGATCACTGCACGCCCCATCAAAGGCATGCGAGCCACCACTTCTTTAAACGGCCCGAGGGGAGAATCGGCAACCGCAACACTGATCCGAACTGCTCGTTTTCCCGGCACTTCAGGCAGCGGCCCGTTGGCACTATAGAAAAGGTAGAACTTGCCCCGGTGTTCGATGATGCTGGGTGCCCAGAAAGCATGCTCCCCCCACACACCTTCGCCAGCGGACAGCACTACGGGCCCTTTTTCCCAGTTCACCAGGTCAGTCGAGGTCCAGACCGTAAAGCTGCTGATGCCGGTCGTGCCATAGAGGTAGTAAACACCTTCATGGTACAGAACCGAGGGATCGGCCACATTCGAAGCAACGAAGACGGGTTTTACAGTCTCCACCGCCGGCTGAGGCAGTGGCGGAATCTCATTGATTCCGTGCGCCAGCCAGTCCGACGGTTCAAGCGCAGTATCGCTAATTCGGATCTCGTCGATACTGCCGTAAAACCAGCTGTTGGGCTCATTGTTGTACATGCCCCGGCCAACAGCCCATTGCCCGCTACTTTGGATCAATCCTCCGTCAACCTCGGTCTGGGCTTCAAGCTGATAGCCATTTCCATCAAAGCGATTGATATAGAGCTTAAGGCTTTGAGCATCACAGACGGCAGCGAACGCGTACCACTGATCCGGACGTAACGGTTTGCTGGAAGTGGCCACGCGGTATTGTCCGCTACGGTCAATGATGTTGATGGAGAGGCAGTCCCGCTTGAGGTATTTATCATCCTTTCCCGCAACTACCACCGCCAGCGGCTGAAACCCCAACCGCCGAACCGGTCGGCCATCTTTACCAACAATCACTCGATACTGGTCACCGAGTTGTCGTGAAGTGCCTTCAAGCAGAAAGAATCCTTCAATGGTGAACGTTTCCAGAGAAGCCGATTCGATCGGCGGCTGGACATCGCTGTGAGTGAAAAAATCCTGTCGGCCGACAAAACGCACCTTCCGATGATTCTCCTGATCGCCCAGCTTCTTCGGCAGGCGTCGAGTCTCATGAAAGGTGGCTGAAGTATCGGGTGGATAAATCCCCGGACGCGTGTTCCAGGTGCGCAAGGGATTGCCATTGCCCGAGTAGTCCTGAGTGACGGTAAAGGGCTCAGCCGTCGTGCCCAGTTCGGCATCAAGCTTCTGTCCCGGCGGATGATCCTCAAACCGCCAATATGCCAGTACATCCGCCCACGCACCAAGGGGCAGACTGATCGTCATCACCAGCAGACAAATCAGTGATCGCATCGATGGTAACGCCATGAAGCTGCAACTCCTCAATGATCGCGGCTAATGAAGCTTTGGAACCCGCGTGTCATTCGGATCCGCCCACCGATTGTTGGGGATCGTCGGTGTCCAGCCCGGACGCAGAGGATCCTGATCGTATGGATAAGGCCCCAGCTCCTTGTACAACTCCGCATACTGGGCAACCTTGTCGCGATCCAGCTTCACGCCCAGACCAGGACCGGTTGGTACGGCGATTGAGCCGTTTTCATATTTCATTGGTCCACCGACGATCACATCATCGACCAGGTGGTGGTAATGGGCATCGGCAGCAAAAGTAAGATTGGGAATCACCGCTCCCAGGTGCAGCATCGTCGCCAACTGTACGCCCAGTTCGCCTGAGGAATGCACCGCTACGCCAAGCTGGAAAGTCTCGCAAACGCCGGCTGCCTTGATGCAGGGACGAATCCCGCCCCAGAAGGTCGTATCCAGCAGGATCACATCGACGGCCGTGTTCAGCACATTGGCTGAAAGCTGCTCGAAGTTGACGACCACCGTATTGGTAGCAACCGGTATGCGCACCATCTCGCGGACGCGCCGCAGTGCATTCAACCCGTATGCTGGGTCTTCAAAGTAATCGTTTCGGATATCCTCGATCGCCTGGCCAAAACGGATCGCCTGCTCAACCGACCAGGCGCCGTTGGGATCAATACGGAAGGAATCTCCCGGAAATGCATCAGCCAGTGCACGGAAGCATTCCAGTTCGTAATCGGGATGGAACACACCGGCTTTCAGCTTGTGAGAGGTGAAACCGTGCTTCGCCTTCAGCTCGCGGGCAAACTCGACCAGCTGCTCAGGCGTGCGTGTCTCACACCGCCCATTGTTGGGATATCGGAAAAACAGGTATGACGCGAACGGCACGCGATCCTGCAGACGGCCGCCGAGGATATCGCAGACCGGCACTCCCCACTTTTGCCCCAGAATATCCAGGCAGGCAAACTCCAGCGCAGCCAGTACCTGCGTACGGTTGTTGTAGAGCGATGCCGTCGGATTGGCAATCAGGAATCGCATCTCTTCCAGCCGAGCGGGATCATGGCCCACCAGATATCGTTTCATCGCCCGGAAAGTTGCCTCGGCAGACTCGCCACCGCCCCCCATTTCGCCCAAGCCAATAATGCCTTCATCCGTCTCCACCTCCACCAACGTGCGCACAAACCGTTGCCAGTGGCAACCGTTGGCATGCCGCAATGCCGCTTCCAGGGGAACCGTTACAGTCGTGGCGCGAATATCAACGATTTTCATAGATCCAGTGCCTCAATCTTTTGTGTCGTTTCATTTTGGGCGCAGCCAAGGATGACAGGATTCGGGTGATTGCCCCTCATGCAACCTCGCTCAACGCTGTTTTAAGCGCTTTCAAGTACCCGTCACCGTACTTCTTTTGCGGAAGCAGCGCGCTTCCTTCAGTCCATTCATTCCAAGCATTGATCACCAGCGCGGGGGGCGACAGCCTGCTTTCCTTGATCTGTCGTAATCCACGACGCACCAGGTTACCGAATTTTTCAGGCGTGCTGTCAGGTACAGTCGGCGTATAGGGATAGTGGTTCTTCTGTGGGGGCCAGGGCACATCGCGCTCCCAGCGCGGCGTGACATCCCAACCGACCGTGACCACCGGCGCATATGGCAGCACACCGGTATCCATGTTGTCCCAGTAAGTCTCGTGTCGTTCGATCAGATGATCATATGATTCAAAAGGCTGATCCGGCAGCTTATAGCCTGATGACATCGGCGTAACATTATAGCTGGTCAGGCTGTCAAATCCGGCTTGCTGAATGGATGAGATGCTGTGCGGGAGTCCGGTAAATGCGGCAAAATGGATCTCCCCCAGGCCCGCGGCTCGCACAGTCTGCCTGGCTGCTTCCAATACTTCTTTGGTCTTTTCAGGACCACCGAGTTGTTCGATGAGCAGTTCTGGGGAAAAGATCGAGAAGTACACACCGCCATTAACCCGCCAGTAATTCGGCTGATTGAAGTGCCGCTCGATGCAGTGTTGCATGACACGGTCAAAATCGCCTGGTGTGTGGCGCATCGGCAACAGCCAGTTGGCGGGAGGATTATAGGTATATGGGAAATAATCCACCCAATGGTGATCCGCCCACATCAGTGCATACTTGATCCGATTACGGTTGGGCGTATTGGGAAGCGTGTGCTCAACGGGACGATGCAGGATCTGCACGCCACTATACCAGTACCAGTCGAAGATGAACACATCGACGCCATGATTGACAGCCAGGTCGATCTGACGGGCCATCACCTGCGGATCAGCTTCGTCGTAATAGCCCCAATCCTCGGCCGGCTGAATGCGATGCTGGTTGGGAAATCGCTCGGGATTGTCTCGAAGCAATGCCCATTCGTTCCAGTTTTCGCCGTACCAGCTTGAGTAATGATCATCAGCATGCCAGCTCGGAAAGTAAATGGCGGCTATGTCGACGTTTGATGAAGGCATAGTTCAAGCTTCTTCAGCCGTTTGGACACGGTCCGGACGGATAACCGGTCCGGAGATTCCGAACCGGTTATCGCAGGTCAATGCGCATGCGTCATTGGGCAACAGCAGTCGCCGGCGGACCAAGCTCACTGGGAAGCACACCACCAAAATCAACCACCAGCTTGTCGACCACGATCCCCGGATCGACCATCCAGATTTTCACTGTGTGAACACCCGGGGTATCGATGGTGTGTTTCGATGTGCTCGGGGAGATGTTGCGCGATACATTCTGCCGCCACCGGTTACCATGCTCGCCCGCTGGTCCACCGGTTTCCTCGAAATCGATAATCTGCGGCTGGGCATCGTTGACCGAGATGGCATACCGCACACCACGCCCTTCATGCGAGCGCTGCGTGGGCAGACAGTAAACCGTGATCTCGACTTCGCCGGTACGCTCAGTGACGAAGTCATACTCGAGCGTAACAGGATTGGTCGTGATGGCTTCAAGGGTGTCACGTGCTGGTGCATGCGTAGGCCGGGTAGTGACGGCATCACCTGTGCGGCCCAGGCTGTCCACGACAATCCACGAAACCGGATCATCCGATGTGGCACGGGTGAATTGCTCGGCTTCGATAGAGACGTATCCGTCAACCTCGACGAACGGCGCCTCATCCGCGGGAGCGTTAATGGCCTTCACCACAATCGTTCGCGATTGGTCACTGCCGTGGATAGTGATCTCGCCGGACAGTTCGCGCTGATCGGGCGCCTTGTCCCAGTCAATCTCGATCCATAGGCGCCGCGACAACTCGATCTCACCTTCGGTTTCACTGAGGCGAATCCAGTCCGCTGACGGGATAGCTTTCCAGGTGAAGTAACCGATGCCCGTGTTATAGAGGTCGATAAATCGGCGCTGCTCACCCAGCCGCCGATCGAACGTCGGCAACTGATTTGGAGGTGTTGGTGAAGCGAACTGCTCTTCAAGCGGAATGGGGCTGGTCCGCTGGGTAAAACGAATCCGGCTGAACATCGCACCATCTTCGCGTTGACCGATGGTGATGGTGTTTCGCCCGGCACGGAGGTCATACTCGCCTTGCCGACGCCAATCCCAGTCGGAACGCGTCCCCATATTGTTCCATGTCATCCAATTGCCGTCATTGATGCGTATGAACCAGGAGTCATCCTTGTCATTCGGGCAATTGATGAGCATGAACAAGTTATAACGCCCATCTGCAGGGACATCGAAGGTGTAGGTAACAGTGGGCGTGTTCTTGGGATCAAGCACATCGCCAACACCGTTGGGAACCACCAGGTATTCAATGCCTTCAGGGCTGCGCTGGGCAGTCCAGGGGGCAGCGTACTTGCCATCAACGGCGGCGATATCGACGCTGTGACCAGCCTCGGCGTACTGCCCTTCAGCCGAAACGGGAATAGCCTGGTTTTCAACCACGACGCCAAGTCCCGGTTGAGGCGTCGGCGTAGCGCGATCGCCCGTCGGCCATTGAAGGGTCCAGTTGCCGCTGATCCCCTTCTCACGCATTATCAGGTTCCATTTTCCGCCGGCCAGGCCAGTGTTGTAATACTCGGTTTCCTGGCGGATCCGATCGACAGCTGCCTGAGCAAGATCTGCGTGAATTCCCGCGATCATGCGACCCTGGCGGGCATACAGGCGGCTGAGATCCGCATGCGTAAAGGCCTCGGTAATCAGTGCCGAAATACGCACCGGATACAGCACCAACTGGTAGTACGCGTCGCGCTGCTCCTGGGGAAGTTGTTCGTAAATGGCAGTGGCACGTGTATGGATGCGATCATACGCCTCACGACGCACTTCGGCTT
>CAZSJB010000078.1:0-9000 GCA_964606625.1 uncultured Tepidisphaeraceae bacterium
CGGGCCTGGTCCATGGTGTGGGCGCGCTGTACTGAATGCCCCATCCGCTGGAGGAGTGATCCGAGCGCTCGGGCGGTATCCTCATGATCATCCACCAGCAGCAATTGAAGAGGCTGTCCAAGCGCCTCTGAACCAACCGTTTCTCCTTCTCCCGGCTGATCGGCGGTTGGAAGTTCCAGTGTGAAGGTTGCCCCCGTCCCGGGTCCGTCTGAATGCGCCGTCAAGATCCCGCCATGCATCTCGGCCAGTAGCCGGCCGATCGCCAGCCCTAACCCCAATCCCCCCACACGGTTACCCATCCCCTCCTTCCCCTGGCGAAAGACCTCGAACATCTGCGGCAGCAGTTCCGGTTCGATTCCGATTCCCGTATCGGACACACTGATACGCAGCTTTCCATCGGCTGTATTTCTGCTGGTGACCTCGATGGTTCCACGGGATGGCGTGAACTTGATTGCATTGCCCAGCAGGTTCCAGAGCACCTGCTGAATCCGCGTGGGGTCGCCAAGAATGTTGTCATTCTCCGCCTGGAGATCGACCTTAACCTCAAGTTGCTTGTCAGTGATCTGGGCTGACAGCATCGAATAGACGTGCCATACCAAATAGTGTGCTCTGACATGCAGGAGGTTGAGCGACAGTTTGCCGCGGGCGATGCGAGTCAGATCCAGCAGATCATCGATCAGCGCAACTTCAAGTTCCAGGTTGCGGCGTATGACGCTCAAATCCTCTCGCACCTCGGCAGGCAGATCGACCTGCTGCTCAAGGGCATTGGCCAGAAGCAGTGCGGGCATCAGAGGTGTGCGCAATTCGTGCGAAAGCATCGCCAGGAAATGATCCTTGGCACTGGCAGCCTGCTCCAGTTCGCGGGTGCGTTCCGACACGCGCCGCTCGACATCGCGGCTGGCATCGGCGATTTCCTGGCGCAGGCGAAACTCCACCTGCTGATGAATCATGCGCAGGTGATCATATTGACGCTGCATCTGCCGTTGCGCCTGCGTCAGTTCGTCCAGCGCCGCCTGCAACCGTGCAAGTGTCTCAGAAGAGGATGAAGGATCGCCCTGCTCACCACCCGCCGCCCCATGCGCCCCCGTGGCGTTATCGACAGCACTGCGGTCCGTAGAGCCCTGCAGACTGGACATGGTTCCCTACCTGTTTCAACGCTGTGCCGACATGTGCGACGCCGTTCCAATCGTCACTCATGATGACGCGGCCGTCGCATACGGTTATCTTACCCCAGCTTGCCACACACATGCGCATCAATTTTAGAACATTAACATCCAGAGGGGTATTCAAGGTTTCGCTGAGACAGGACTTACCGACGCCCTGCCTGCTTTTATCCGCACCCAGCGCTAAAAGTGCTCATTGTTGACACCCTTTTGCGCCCTCCCGTAGAATGCCCTCCCTTCCCGTGGGATTTTCCGGAAGTGTGGGCATCCGCGCTTCCAACGCCGCGCAGGCGGGGTTTGTGCAAGTCGAGTGACTGACGCCCTTTTGGATGAAAAATGTGGCTATTGCCAACACCGCCGGATTGCTGTCGGTAATCCAACGGACTAACCAGTGTTTGATCGTGCGGGAAGGCTGATCAAACCGCTGAGATGAGATATCGAATCCTATGTGGGCAAGTCTGGCTATATACCTGATTGTTGCGCTCTACCTGACCACCCTCGGGCTTGTCGCACTGTATGGCATTCACCGCTATGTGCTGCTGTATCTTTATCTCAAGCATAAAGATAACGTCTACAAGCCCGCGGGAGAGTTTGACGAACTGCCCAAGGTGACCATCCAGTTGCCGATGTACAACGAGGATTCGGTCGCTCGGCGCATCATTAAAGCCACCTGCCAAATTGACTACCCCCTGGACAAACTGGAAATCCAGGTCCTGGATGACTCCACCGATCACTCCAAGGAAACCACCCGCGCCTGCTGCGAGGAATGGGCGGCCAAGGGATATCCGATCCAATATATCCATCGAACCGAGCGCGTGGGCTACAAAGCCGGCGCCCTCGCTGAGGGCATGAAAAAGGCCACCGGCAAGTTCATCGCCATCTTCGATGCCGATTTCATCCCCCCACGCGACATTCTCAAGAATGTCGTTCACTACTTCACCGACAAGAACGTGGGGATGGTGCAGGTGCGATGGGACCACCTCAATCGCAATGCCTCGCTGCTGACCAAAAGCCAGGCCATTTTCCTCGATGGCCATTTCATGATCGAGCATACCGCCCGCAACCGCAGCGGCCGGTTCATGCACTTCAACGGTACAGCCGGCGTCTGGCGTCGTCAGTGCATCGAAGATGCCGGCGGCTGGGAACATGACACGCTCACCGAAGACCTCGACCTGAGCTATCGAGCGCAGCTTAAGAACTGGAAGTTTGTCTACCTTCCCCAGTTCTGCGCCCCGGCGGAACTGCCTCCGGAAATCATCGCCTTCAAGCAGCAGGCTCATCGCTGGACCAAGGGATCGGTTCAGACCGCCATCAAGCTGCTGCCCAAGATCTTCCGCGCGCGCCTGCCCCTGCGAATCAAGACCGAAGCCTTCTTCCACCTGACCAACACCCTGGTCTATCCGCTAATGGTCCTGGTGACGATCCTGATGTATCCCACGTTCTTCAACATGGCCAGCCCCTTCAAGGAAAGCCAGGTCCTCAGCCGGCTGGTCTTCTCGGTCAGCCTCTTTGTGCTTGCGACCTGCTCGGCCAGCACGTTTTTCGTCTTTGGTCAGCGGGAACTGTTCGGCAAGAATGCCGGCTGGAAAACTATCCTCCATCTGCCATTCCTGATGGGCCTGGGTGTGGGGATCTGCATTAACAACGCCAAGGCGGTCCTTGAAGCAATCATGACCAGCTTCGGCGCTGGTTCGGCGTCCAACGAGTTCGTCCGTACACCCAAGTACGGCGTCACCGGAGATGCCAAGTACTCCAGCCGGATTTCCCAGTCGGCCACTTATTTTGAAGGTGAATCCCCTTCCGAGCGATCGGTCCCTAATGAAGCCACTCCATCCCCACGGCGCAACTTCCTGACCTTCAACCGCCTGATGCTCCCCATCCTGGAGATTGCCTTCGGCTGCTACATGGCCTGCTGCATTTTCATCAGCCTGTACTACCGCTGGGCACTGGCCAGCGTGCCGTTCCTGCTGATCTTCGCTGGGGGATACTTCTATGTCGGCGTGAGCAGCCTGCTGGCGCTGATCCGTTTCAGCCGCCAGAGTATGGCTGAAGACGAAACCCCCGAAGCGGTCGAAACAGCCTGACCGGCTGGGACCAGGAGCAGCGTCCCGTCCCCCCCAGCCACTGACGTCCCCCCCAGGCAATTCTCATCACTCGCAACAGCCACCGAAACGGGCTTACAACGCCCTCTTTCGGCACGTCGCTGCGCGCCCACACCCTCATACCCATCCACTGGAAAACAGAACACGTCCCGCCGCTGCTAAATTGAATCAATTTCTTCCGTATTCAGACCAGCCATAGCAGTGTTACAACAATCAGGTTCTTACCTGCACATTTCGGGAAAAATTTATGACACAGCCCATCACTCATCCCGAACACTGCCAGATGCTTGAACGTCGTCTGCATCTGGATGCAGCCGACTTCAATGACGACGACAACACCGACCTGATCTACCAGGATCGCCAAACCGGCCAGGTCACGGTGGTCTACCTGGATGACGATGACGATGGACGCGTCATCGGCTCGGGAACCATCGCCACGGTCCCCAATCTCGACTGGCGCATCGTCGCCGTCGGAGATGTCGATGGCGACGACCGTCCTGATCTGCTCTGGCAGAACGATGCCACCGGCCGTCTGCTGTTGTGGCGGATGAATAACCGGCAGATTCTCGGATTCGTCTCCTATCCGGCTGCCAATCCGGCGATCTGGGAGTTTGCCGCCGCAGCCGAGGTCGATGATGTCGACGACAACAGCCCCGGCGATGACGATGACCATTATGCCCTGCTGTGGCGCCACAAGACCGATCGCCGGCTGGTCCTGTGGCAAATGAATGGCCGGGAGATTGTCCGCACCAGGCAACTACCCCTCGGCCCCGCGCCGCAATGGCAGGTCGCCGGAATGGGCGAAGTGGAGCTTGAATCCAACAACCGGGTTGATGTCCAGATCCTGTGGCGCAATATCCAGACTGGTGCCAATCGCGTCTGGCAGATCGACGACAGCCGCCTGGTTCGTAACGTGGGCCTGCCCGGAGCTGGACCGGCCTGGCGCGTGGCGGGCTTTGTGGATGCAGAGGGAGACGACGACGAAGGTGACATCTACTGGCGCAACTACAACACCGGCCAGAACCTCAGATGGGAGTTCGATGACGACTATGTCCGTGAGGACATCGACATCCTGCCCCCCGAGCCCAACACCAACAAGGTGCTGTTCGTCGGCCACGACTGACCCCCTTCCAACTCTGTGCATCCGACGCATCACCACGGGGCTGAAGACAATGGCGCAAGAATCATGCTGACGAACGCGGTTTGCGGCTTACCTTCCGCTTGGATTTGATGGCGGTTTTTTCGCGTTCTTCGATGATGCGCGGCCCAGTCGGACAATGGTCAAAGATGGGGCAGACCTCGCACTTGGGGTTGCGGGCGGTGCAGATGGCTCTGCCGTGGTGGATCAACAGGTGGGACCAGAGTGTCCATTCCTCCTGCGGCACGATCTGCATCAGATCGTGCTCGATCTTCACCGCGTCGCTGGCGTGATCCGTCAGGTCCAGGCGATTGGCCAGTCGAGTGACGTGCGTATCGACCGTCACTCCGGCATTGATCCCGAACGCGTTGCCCAACACCACGTTGGCTGTCTTGCGGCCAACGCCCGCCAGCTTGGTCAGCTCCTCCATCGTGGAGGGCACGCGCCCGCCATGATGATCGATCAGGCTTTGCGCCATTGCGCGGATAGACCGGGCTTTGTTGCGATAAAAGCCGGTCGATTGGATATCCTTTTCCAACTCCTCCTGCGGCGCACGCGCATAATCTTCAGCCGTCTTGTATTTCCGAAACAACTCACGCGTGACAATGTTCACCCGCTCATCCGTACACTGGGCCGACAGAATTGTTGCAACGATCAGTTCAAGGGGATTGGAATAATTGAGGCTGCACCGGGCCTCGGGATAGGTCTTCTTCAGAATCGGCAGAATCGCTGCCACGCGTTCATGACGGCGCTTGAGCTTGCGGGGGGACATGGATTTGGTTTTGGCCATTTTTGTTACTTGGTATTTGTTACTGGTTACTGGTCATGGGTCACCCGCCGCATTTTGCATCATGCACACGGCTCACTGGAGCAAGCGCCTCATTTTCAGTAATGCCCTGCGAGCAACCAGTCATCCGTAACCGTCTCACCACTTCTCCCAATGCACAAACTCTTTCAGGGGGAGGCGGGTGCGTTTGAGATCCTGGTCGGCTGGGTACCCCACCGGAACGACCAGGACCACAATCTGTGATCGTGGGATGCTCAGTACCTGGCGCACGCGGCGTTCGTCAAATCCTTCCATTGGAACCGTTCCCAAGCCGGCAGCCTTGGCGGCCAGCATGAAGTTCATCGCGCACAGCGCGACCTGCTTGCTCAGCCAGTATCGTCGCTGAACAGCCGGGATGCTCGGAATCGGTCGAAACCGCGCCGCCAGCGGTGCAGCACATTTCCACGCCCAGCCGAGGCCCATCGGCCCGGTCTCAAATGCCAGGGGCACGAATTTCCGTAAGGATTGCTCGTATTTCTCGTGCAGGATGCCGGCTTGCCGCTCGCATTCGATCATCCGCTCAAAATTATTGCGATAGACGTGCTTGTCTCCGGTGAAAACCACCGTCGCAGGCGCTTCTTCGATCTGACGCTGCCAGAAGCAGGCAGTTCGCAGGGCCTTTTTGCGTTCCGGCTGGGTGACAACCACGTAATTCGTCGGCTGGAGGTTATAGCCACTTGGCGCCCAGTGCGCGATGGTCAACAGCCGCTCCAACAGCCCGTCGGGCAGCGGATCCGGCTTGAAGTTTCGCACTGCTCGGCGATCCAGAGCAATCTTCTCAAAGTCATCGAGCGTCATTGCTCCCCATCATAGCGCAACCCGATCACTGCACAAAATCACCTGAAAACCGAGACGGGCATTGCTGGTTTGTTGTCAAAACGACAGCCGCAGAAGATCTCGAAGCAGGATATCCACCTCGCCAGCTCACCGTTTTAGACGTTACAATTGATTCAGTCGATTCAAATCGGATACTTCCACGCTAAACGCGAATCATCCTTAACGAATCATTGCCAATTGCTTTGCCTCTGAACGTCAACGGTGTAAGGATGAGTTGCCGTGCCACTTCGTCGGTGGGCTAGCCTGGATCTGGAGAATAAAAGGGAGAAGTGAATGTCTGGCACTACCGTCCGTCGGTTCTGCAACTCGTTCAACCATTGTGAGACGCTCGAGCCGCGCCGTCTGCTCTCAGGCAGCGTTGAAACGGGAATGCCCCCTCTGGATGAAGCGCAAGTATTTCTTCACAGCCAATCCAGCTCCACCACGGCGGTTTCTCGGCAGGTATCCGTTGAGTTACGGGCTTTTCCGGGATCAGTCACTGAGGGATCGAACTTTTACGCCAAGGTCACCGCTGATGCGGGCATCCCCAAGGGACTGGTCTACTTCTACGCCAATGGCGATCCGATCGGCGCAGGGTGGGTGGTCGATGGCGAAGCCTGGATGCATACCAAGCATCTGCCGGCGGGTACGCACAGCGTCTACGCCATCTATACCGGCGATGAATACCACGACCGCGCTGCCTCGAACGAGATCAGCCACGTTGTAAAGAAAGAAAACCAGCCCTTAGCCAAGGCGGTCTTCGGGCGTTGGGACTGGCGCGGCAATGGTCCAACCCGTGTCTATGGCTGGTATGGCTCGGATGCCGTGGTCATCCCCACCGGCACACTTGTATTCCATGATAAACGCGACCTGGCCGCCAGCACCTGGAAGGTGACTGCCACCCTCGATGCGTACGGCCGGGCGGATTTCGGGTTTATTGATCCCCCCGACGACCTGCAGTTTCTTTACTACACCTACAGCGGTGATCTGAACTATCCGGCTGAGAGTAACCTGATCTATATCCCCAACCCGTATACACCCACTTCCCCCGCACCCACGAAGATTCGCCTTGCCGCTCATAAATCAGCCACCAACATTGGCGAGGCAATCGTCCTGCGCGCATTCCTGCAACGCCCCTCAGGCCAGACGCTTTCGGCGGCTTACGGTGGGACGGTGGAGTTCTGGCATGAAGACATGTACCTGGGAACGGCTGCGGTCGATCCCTCGGGCATCGCCGAGTTCGTCGCGGTCGGCAACGAAATTGGCAGCCATACCGTGACCACCGAGGGACTGCACCAGATTCGGGCCATCTATTTCGGGGACCGCACGCACGCCCGCGCAGAAGCGGAACTCAACCATGCGGTTCTTCCCGCCGCCCAACTGACGCGCACCACGCTTACGGTGGACCGCACGGTTGCCGCCCAGAATCAGCCGATGACCTTTGTCGCCACGGTTAAGACCCTCTTCGACAAACCGGCCGGCGATCAGCTGGGATGGGTGCGACTGCTGGACGAATGGGGCATTGATATTGTTCCGCCCGTGCGGGTGTCAGCTGATGGAACCGCGATATTCCACCTGCACAGCCTGCCAGTGGACACCGCCGAAGTCCGCGCCGCCTACCAGGGCACAGTGGTTGACAATGGCTACACCCCCAGCAAGTCGCCTTCGATCCATATCGAGGTCACGCCGAAAACGGTCTCGACGCGACCCACGATCAAAGCAAAGCTTTCCAGCAAAACCACCAATCGGTATCCCACTGACCTGATCGTCGAGCTGTCGCACAAGGGATCGCCTGTTCCAACCGGAAAAATCGCGCTCTACAGCGAGTACGACGGCAATCTCTTTCTGGGATATGTCAACATCGACCCCGACGGCAGGGCTACGACTTCGTTCGATCCGGGCATGAGCAAGTTCTATCAGAAGGTGCGCGTCGTCTATCTGGGCGACGACAACTATGCCGCCACCGAAGCCGAGTTTTCGCTGATTCCGACCTACAGCTACCTCGATGGCGGCACACCGGAAGAACTGCCTCCCACCGCGGCCTTTGCGTTCTCCGCTGATGTCAACGGCGATGGTGTAAAAGACCTGATTTACCGCGATCTTGATAGCGGCGCGGTGATCCTTCGCTTCATGGACAATACCGGTCAGCCCATCAGGCACAAAACCCTTCCCAGCGCACCGCTGGATAAGTGGGCACTCGATGCCGGGGGCGATATTGACGGCGACGGCGTTGCGGATCTGCTGTGGCGTCACCTGGAGTCCAGCCGGGCCTACGTCTGGCGGCTGGGCGCGAATGGAGCCCTTCTGGACCAGGGATTCATTAATTCTGGCGGAACGGCTGCCGGCTGGCGGATTGTCGGAACGGGTGACTTCAACAAGGATGGCCGAGCCGATATCGTCTGGAGCAATGACCTGACCGGCCAGCGGGCAGTGTGGCTGCTCAATGGCCGCAATGTCCGAGGTGTGACGATGTTCAACCATGCTCCCCGCGACACATCGTGGATTATCCAGAGCATCGAGGATCTCAATGGCGACGGCCACGATGACCTGCTGTGGCACAACACCAAGACCGGCGCCACATTCGTGTGGCTGCTCCGTGGCACGGCTGTCGTCGGAACCGACCAGGCCCGATAGCGTCACCTCGACGGCATTGCCTTCCCGATCCCCGGTTTCAGCACTCGTGGCACGGGACCAGCCCCCCGTGCCACGAGTGCGCCCCCTGCCAAACCGCCGAACGTCCGATACAATACCTGCGTAATATTGATGAATTCATTGATTTAATTGATTTGACTTCATCGCTTTGCAGGAGCAACGAAGCAACTTTGTCAGAACTTAAACGTACGGAACTGTCTGTCCGCCGAGAGCGGGCCATCCTGGTCGGTGTCATTTTGCCCGATTCCACAGCCGATCCGCGCGATCCGCTGGGTGAGCTGGCTTCGCTGGCCAAAACCGCCG
>CAZSJB010000079.1:0-8990 GCA_964606625.1 uncultured Tepidisphaeraceae bacterium
TGCGGCGACAGATGCTGTCGGCTTCGGGGGGCGGGACATCGGGCAGGATCAATCCGGAAAACCCTGCCTCCCGGGCATCGGTGGTGAATCGCTCAATGCCGGTCCGGAAGACAATGCTGTAGCTGACCATCGCCACCAGGGGCACGGTGAGCTGCGGCTGGATCTCTTTGATGGCAGCGAAAATATCCACCAGGCGGATTTTATTCGCCAGCGCGCTGGCGAAGGCCTCCTGAATGATGGGACCATCAGCCACCGGGTCGGAAAAGGGGATGCCCAATTCAATCACCGTGGCTCCGGCGCGCTGGGCCGCGAGGATAACCTGCTGCGTGGTGGGCAGATCGGGATATCCCGCCGGCAGAAACGGGACCAGCCCGATCTCGCCGCGGGCGCGCAACGGTGCGAATGCCGCTGCCACTTTCGATTCACCCATTGCCGTTGCGCTCATAAATCTCCTGAAAACCCCGATCAACCGGGATGATACGGCGGCTGGGGGACGGGTCAAGACAGCAGCCGACCGAGGCGGTGCTCGTAGGGGGCGGGATGCGCCGCGGCGCAGCAGGATGGAGTTGTGAGCGGGCGTGCGTTCGGCGGGGGCGTTTGGTGGCGTTACAATCGCGGCAATGAACGAACTATGGAACCGGTTGGCTGAGCAGGGACGCGTATCGCTGGCGGGAGAGCAGCATGAGCGTCTGTCGCGTTATCTGGCATTGCTGCTGGAGGCGAATCAGCGGATGAACCTGACGCGGATCACGGATCCGGCGGCTGCCGAGGTGCATCACGTGGGCGATGCGCTGACGCTGTTGCGGTTTCTGCCATCTCAGCCGCATCACCTGGCGGATATCGGCAGCGGCGGGGGCGTGCCGGGGATTCCTGTGGCGATTGCCCGGCCGGATGCGCAGGTGATGCTGATCGAATCGACGAAAAAGAAAGCGGCTTTTCTGCGAGAATGCGCCCGGGAACTGGGACTGGCGAACGTGACGGTTCGCGATGAGCGCGCCGAGGAAGTGGGGCATTCGGAGTTGCGCGAGACGTTCGACGTGGTGACGGCGCGGGCGGTGGGTGAACTGGTTTGGCTAGTGGAATGGGGGCTGCCGCTGGTGCGCAAGGGGGGGAGCATGCTGGCGATGAAAGGTCAACGGGTGAACGAGGAACTCCCGGCTGCCTATAAGGCGATCCGGGCGCTCAACGGTGGCGAGGCGGAGATCCATCCGGTGGAATTGCCTGGCACGGAGCATCATGTGATCGTGCGGATTCCGAAACTCGGCCGATCTGATCGCCGATATCCGCGCCCCGCCACGGTGGCCAAGGGGAAACGCCTGTTTGAATGATCGGCTGCCCCTTCGGTAGACCGTCGCCGGCAGGCTGCTTTCAGTTACTTTCACCAGCTCTCGTACCCCAGCCCCATGGCATCCGCGATGAGTTGGGCGATGTGCTTGACCCGGGTTTGTACGCCGTGACGGTGGCAGGTCCCGGCGATGTTCATGGTGCAGCCGGCGTCGTTGCAGATAGTCACATCGGCACCGGTGTCGCGGATGCAGGCGGCTTTGTCTTCCACGATCGCGCCGCTGATCTGCGGGTACTTCACTGCGAACGTTCCGCCGAATCCGCAGCACTGATCGGTCTTTTCCAGCGGTCGAAAATCGACATTGCCCATTTGCTTGAGGAGGCGAACCGGCTCATCGGTCAACCCGATGCCGCGCGAATGGCAGGTGTAATGAAACGTCACCGCCGTGGTTTGCGGCAGGGCGTATTGCGAGGCGTCAAACTTCAGTACCTGGTCCAGGAACTGCACGAACTCGTATGTGCGTGATTTGACCCGATCCAGCCCCGTGCGCCAGGCGGGATCCTGTCCCAGCACGTCCTCAAAGTGTTCCCGCACCATCGCGCAGCAGCTTCCACTGGGCGTGACGATGTAGTCGTAAGGTTCGAAGATGCGGATAAAGCGCTTCGCCAGCTCGGCGGCCTGGGGATGCAGACCGTTGTTGTAAAACGGCTGGCCGCAACAGGTCTGTCCCTGGGGGAACGTGACGGTGCAGCCAAGGCGTTCAAGGACTTTGGTCACCGCAATGCCGACCTGCGGGTAAAACTGGTCGGTCAGGCAGGTGATGAACAGAGCAACGTTAATCGGCATGGGCGGAAGTTTGCGGATGTCGTCTTCGGATCATAAGCGACGCCGCGCCCAATACCAAAAGCATTGTGCTCGAGGGTTCGGGAATAACCTGGTAAATCTGGTCGTAATATGCCGCCAGGCGAATGCCGTACATGCGGTCGGGCGCATTGACGCTGGCGTCGAGATGCGAAGCAAACAGCGCGCGATCCGATGCAAGCCCGTCATTGACAGGGGCGTGCATCACATAGGCCGACAAGGCGCGCACCTGCCATTCACTGCCCGTCCAGACAAACCATCCGCCTCCGGAGTCATATTCCGAGAGGATGGCCTCTGCCGGTTGGCCGACTCCGTAAGGATCAAAATCCGCTCTCAGCACTTCGGAGAGATACGTTCCCGTGTCCGCCTGGCTGGTCGCATCGATGACGTTCTGGCCCCATTGGGGCGAAGCAGCCGGTCCGCTGCCCCAGAGATAACCGTACGTTCCA
This sequence comes from uncultured Tepidisphaeraceae bacterium, assembly GCA_964606625.1. Taxonomy (GTDB): domain Bacteria; phylum Planctomycetota; class Phycisphaerae; order Tepidisphaerales; family Tepidisphaeraceae; genus CALEKX01. The sequence goes on from CAZSJB010000079.1 coordinate 2,596, forward strand.
TTCTGGGTCGTCAACGCACTGCCGCGAGCGCGTCCGTAACCGCCCAGGACAAAGTCCTGCACCAACGCGTCATTCCCGTCGAACACATTCACCCATTCGCTCAGATTGGCCGGTCCGCCGTCCTTGGCCAACCGCACCACCCGCAGATCGGCGTTGCCGATGTTGTGGATTTCCACCACATCGTAGACCGTTCCACCGAAGGTGATGGTCGAATTGAGACCGCCTCCCTGGTGCCGCGTGGTGATCGCATGATTCGGGCCGATCGCCACTGCCGAGGCGTTATTGTTCCACAGCCCCACCACGAGCGGATTGGGTGTATCGAAGGTAACTGCGTCATCCTCTGGATGGCGAATGACACCGGCTGCTGGCAAGGTCAGGGCTGAAACCACTACGCAGGTCGCGATAAGCACTCGGCGCATAAAAGACCTTTGATCATGTGTGCATCTTCCCCACAGTCCGAGGTGAATATATCGCACCCTTGACGTGCTGCAAAATAATTTCTTTTTCTTGCGGCCCAGAGGCGAGGCGGCACGGGGCTATTCGAGAGCCGCGAGGCGCTGGCGGGCGGCTTTGAAGGCGGGGTCCAGCTCGAGGGCGCGGCGATACTCCAGGCGGGCTTCAGCGGGGCGGCCCTGGAGCTCGTGCACGCTCGCCAGGTTGTAATGCACCTGTGCTGGAGTGAGAACGGCTGACAGATGCTCCTTGGCTGCATCGAAATCACCTCGGCGGGCAAGCATCAGCCCGTAGTTGACCCGGACCGCCTGGTTGGCGGGATCGATTTCGATCCCCTTGCGATAGGCCTGTTCAGCTTCCTGAGGGCGGCCGGCCAGCTCGCAGGCATAGCCAAGATTGCTGTAGCCGGTTGCAGGATCATCGGTTACGCGAATGTAGTGGTTCCAGGTGTCGATTGCCTGCTGATGCTGGCCCAAGCGTGTATACAGCATCGCCAGGCGGTAGAGCGTGGGCAGGTGCTTCGAATCCAGCTCGAGGGCCTTTTTATACTGGTTGATGGCTTCACTGTATCGCTGCTGTGACTCAGCCAGTTGGCCGGCTGCGAAACGGGTGGTGGCGTTGGGGTCCGGTTCCGGACCGGCGTCCAACCAGGCATTCTCCCCGGGGGGCAGCGCGCTGGGATGCTGCGGAACACCGTGAGGATCTTCCTTGGCACAGCCGCTGATCAGCATCGTCCCGATTGTCAGGATCATGCACCCTTTCCACGTCATGTCAGTTCCTCATTCGGTTTGATGTTTGGCAGGCCAAGTTCGACAGTATCTGTAACCCTACTCACGTATCGGTGTGCGGTTTCCTCAATCTCCAAAATTGCCCAGTTTCCCTTTTTAAGGAGGGTTTTTAAGTTTTAATTAATAATGCGATCGCATTTGAAAGTCGGGTTTAGTTAGGATATGATGGTTAAGTCCTCGCGAAAACTCTCCAACAGGGTTTTCCCGTTTTGCCATTTCATGTTCCTGAGGAGGGGAATACGTCATGGGTTACACGATCAAAAATAGGAAATGGGGGGGCTGCTTCAGGCCGCACGGTTCCAAGGTCATTCTTTTTGCCGCTGCCGTTGGTTCATGTCCTCAAACGAACCCAAAAACGAACCCAATCAAACCCATCCAATCGCCGTTTTTGCAACGTCTGAGGGGGTTGGAGTATTTTTTGAATGCGTAAAACGAACCCAATGCGGCGATACTGACTGCTGGGGTGTCCACCTGCCTGTCGAGTTCGTTGCCGTCTGAAAAATAAGCCCCTGCAGGGACGATGCGCCCACTTGTCGCAGCTTGCCCGCGAGATTCGCATCGGCATAATCCGTTGTACGTCCTAGGATCGATTAGCCGTGACTGAACTTCGATACAACCCCCAGGATCGTCGCGATGCGCGCCCGCTCCACGTACTGGCGTGGCTGACCTTGTTGGCGACCTTTCCGTTGATCTTCGTCGGCGGACAGGTGACCAGCTATGGTGCTGGTCTGGCGGTGCCCGACTGGCCCAACTCGTTCGGCTACAACATGTTCCTGCTGCCGTGGGACCTGTGGAAGCAAGGCGGGGTCTTTCTGGAACACACCCATCGATTGCTGGGTACGGTAGTAGGCGGACTGGCGATCCTGCTGGTGGTATTCAGTTGGATGAAGCGCTTCGGCGGCACGCCGACCCAGCGGTGGCTGAGTGTGGTGATCCTGACCGCCGTGATTATCCAGGGGATCCTGGGCGGATTGCGCGTGATCTGGATCAATCTGGATCTGGCCGTTGTCCATGGCGTTTTCGCGCAGATGACGATGTGCCTGATCGGGCTGATGGTGGTGGTCACCTCGCGCTGGTGGCAGCGGGCGGCTGACGAGGCCCGCCCCGGCGAGGCGACGGCGTTGCGCCGCCTGGCGGTGATCAGCGTCATCCTGCTTTTTGTGCAGTTGATTCTCGGGGCGATGGTGCGGCACTACGAAGCCGACCTGGCCATTCCGGATCTGCCGCTGGCGTACGGCCGGGTGATCCCGCCGGTCAGCGAAGAAGGTCTGGCAGCCGCCAACTTCTCGCGCCTCTCGGAACCGGCGCTGGGTACCACGACCCTGTGGGATATCTGGATTCACTTTGCCCATCGCTTGGGCGCAGTCGCGGTGAGCGCGACCTTGATCGCCACAGTGATTCTCGCTTGGCGCCGACGCCAGAGCGCCCGCGGATTGGCTGTGCCCGCAGTTACGATTTTTGTTCTCCTGGTCACGCAGTTCACGCTGGGCGTGCTGACCGTGATCTATCGGGTTCCACCGGATCTGGCGACATTCCATGTCGCCGTCGGGGCGACATTACTGCTTGTCACGTTTGTGCTGGCGGTTCGCGTAATGCGTCTGTACGCTCCGCCACGTTCGATACGCGTACCTGAACACGGCGATGGACGCACCTCGCCGCAATCGGCGCCGTTGGCGCCCCTGAACGGATGAAATCACCCACCAACCTCACCGATCTTCACGAGGGCGCCATGACGATTGGCGCAACGACGGCTTTGCGCGCTCGGCTGGCCGATTTTTACGAACTGACCAAGCCGCGCATGAACTTCCTGGTGGTCATCACGACGATGGTCGGGTTCTACATGGCCGCCGAAGTCTTCGAATGGTGGCTGGTGCTGGGAACGCTGGTGGGAACGACGCTGACCGCCGCATCGGCAAGCGTCTTCAACCAGGTGATGGAACGCCGCTACGACGCGCTGATGCCGCGCACGCGCAACCGCCCCGCCGCGGCGGGGCGTGTTTCCCCGCCCGAAGCCTATGCGTGGGCAACATTTCTGGGCGTGGTTGGATTCGTGGTGCTGCTGGTCGTGGTGAACCCGCTGACGGCATGGCTGGGACTGTTCACGATGCTCAGTTATGTGCTGGTCTACACGCCGATGAAGCGTACCAGCTCGCTGTGCACGATTGTCGGTGCCGTGCCGGGAGCGGTTCCACCGGTCATGGGATGGACGGCGTATCACAATGCGCTCTCACCCGAAGCGCTGGCGCTGTTCCTGATCCTGTTCATGTGGCAGATTCCCCACTTCCTGGCGATCGCGGTCCTCTACAAGGAGGACTATGCAGCTGGGGGGTTCAAGATGCTGCCGGTGATTGATGATGCGCGGTTGACGATGACCAATCGCCAGGTGATCGCCTATACGCTGGCGATGATCGCGGTCAGCCTGTCGCCGGCGTGGCTGGGCATGACCGGCGGGTTTTACCTGGCGGCAGCGCTGGTGCTGGGAGCGCTGTTCCTCGGAGGAGCGGTTGCCCTGGCACGGACGCGCTCACGGCGCGATGCGCGGTGGTTATTCATTGCCTCGATCATCTATCTGCCGTTGCTGCTGGCTGCAATGATGATCGATCGGGTTTAAAGGATGATGCGACACCAGGTGTCGGACCTGGGACGCAGCTCATCCAAGCCATCCCCCAGGGCAGGCTGTTGCCTGCCGCGACTGCCAAATGGCCGTCCACGACAGGCAACAGTCGGCCCTGCAAAGTGATGATGGTCGATTGGATCTAAGGGTGTGACGCGCGGCATGGGTGCGGAATCTGTGCCGCAACTCAGACAACGCACGGGCGAATGCTCGTGTCACGCGGAATCAGCCATGCGAAGCCTTGTTAGTATTTTAGGAATTGTCCTGGTTGTTGCGTTAGCGGGGTGTGATACCGGCGATGCACCGGCTGCGACGGCGCGGACGCCGGAGGCTCCCATTGAACCGCCTCCGCCGGCGGGCAAAGGGATCATCCGCGGGAAGGTGACGCTGGTCTCGTTAAGCGGCAAGTTGCCCGAGCCGGTGATGTTGCGCGGCATGGGTGGCCAGCCGGTTCCTGATGAGCGCGTGGTCGTCGGGGCCAATGGCGAGTTGAAGAATGTCGCTCTGTTCATCGAAGGCCACAGCGATCCGACCGGTCCACAGCGCCCCCCGGTGATTCTGGACCAGGTGAACTTCCAGTACACGCCGCACGTGGTTGCGGTGCAGGTGGGACAGACGCTCCGCGTGCGCAGCAGTGATGATGCGCTGCATAACGTTCACATCAAGGGCAAGCACAATCCCGAAACCAACCACTTCACGCGCACTGCTGATGAATGGCTGGACTATGTGTATGAGAAGCCCGAGGTGCTGCGATTGAAGTGTGATGTGCATCCGTGGATGTCGGCGTACGTGGCGGTGGTCGAGAATCCGTACTTCGACGTCAGCGATGCGGACGGCACTTACGAGATCACAGGCCTGCCGGATGGGGATTATACGCTGGTGGCATGGCATGAGTTGTACGGCCGCCAGGAAGTGGCGCTGAGCATCCGCGATGGAGCCGCTGTGGAGCAGAACTTCACTTTTGAGGCACCGTAACCCATGTCGTGGGTTGCTGAGCAACCATCCTCTGCCGAGGTTGCGCGGGATCGGACCGAACCGATCGTCGTGATCGAAGAGGTCAGCCATCGATACGGGGATCGGATGGCATTGGAGGACATTGCCCTCCAAGCCCACAGCGGGGAGATCCTTGGGCTGTTGGGGCCCAACGGCAGCGGAAAAACGACGCTGTTTCGTATCCTGTCCTCTCTGCTGTTGCCGACGCGGGGGCGGGTGTGCGTCGATGGGCTGGAGGTGACGAGGCATCGGGATGAGGCGCGGCGCCGGTTGGGGGTGGTATTTCAATCGCCCAGCCTGGATCGAGAGCTGTCGGCTGAGGAGAACCTGCGTCATCACGGACATTTATACGGACTGCGCGGTGCGGAATTGACCGGGCGCATCGAGCAGATCTTGCGGCGATTTGATCTGCTGGATCGCCGCCATGAGCGCGTGCGGCGGTTCAGCGGCGGGATGCGCCGGAAGGTGGAGATTGCCAAGGGGCTGCTCACTCAGCCGCGTGTGCTGATCCTCGATGAGCCCAGCACCGGCTTGGATCTACCGGCCAGGGATGAGCTGTTTCGGATGTTGCAGCAGGTGCGGGATGAGGGGGTGGCGGTGCTGATGACAACGCATCTGATGGAAGAGGCGGATCGGTGTGACCGGTTGGCCATCCTGGACCAGGGGCGGCTGGTGACGACGGGATCGCCGGCTGAACTGCGCAGCCGCATGGAGGGCCAGATCGTGACGCTGCAGGTCGATCAGCCGATCGAGATAATTGGCCGGCTTCAAAAGGAACTGGGTATTGCCGCGGATCTGATCGGGAACGTGGTGCGGTTTGAGTCCGCTGAGGCAGTGCAGATCGTTCCTCGGCTGGTCGAGTTGGCGGGGGGCGCGCTCCAGTCGATCACCATTGGCAAACCTTCGCTGGGGGATGTGTTCATCAGCCTGACAGGGCGGCGGTTTGACGCCACTCCCCAGGAATAAGGGGATGGTCGCCGGTGCGGGCCGGATCATACGGGCGTCAGATCCCGCGACCGGATGGCGACGGTGTGATTGCCCAGCGCGATTTGCAGCGATCCGTCGGCTTCGGTGACATCTACCCGTCCGTTCAAGCCATAGAACACCTGTTTGCCGTTGCGGCGGCTGCCAATGATGTTGCTCATCCGCAGCAATCCCAGGTGATGGGACACTGTTGGCTGGGGCAGTTTCAGCTGCTCGCACAGGCTGCTCACGTTGCATTCGCCCCGTGTCAGCAGCATGAGAAGATGGAGACGTGTCTTGTCCGACAACAGCCGGAACAGTGCCGTCAACTGTTCGAGATCCTGATCGGAAACATCCATTGCCGAACCATTCATGCTGCGTAGCTCCAGTTGCTCAAGGACTTACCGGTTGGAGCAAGTATAGGAGTCGCTAAAAATGAAGGTCAAAATGCCCAGCCTGGATTTTCCCGTTGCGGGTGCGGAAATGGAGGGAGTCGAGCTAGGATGCCAGCTTGATCTTCGCATCCGCTCAGTTAGAATTGACCGACTGGCAAAGTAATTGCCGGGGCCATGGTCTAACGGGAT